>JALHOV010000018.1 GCA_022842865.1 Vulcanimicrobiota bacterium
GAAGATCCCCATCTCGATGCGGAGAATCCCCACTCGCCTGGGGATCTCACCCCACAAGGTGCCCAAAGCGCCCGAAAAACAAGAAGATCCCCATCTCGATGCGGAGAATCCCCACTCGCCTTGGGATCTCACCCCACAAGGTGCCTAAAGCTCCCGAAAAACAGGAAGATCCCCATCTCGATGCGGAGAATCCCCGCCCACCTGAGGATTTCGCCTATAAAGGTGTCCATGCGCCCTGGAAAACCCGAAGATTCCCACCTTGACGCAACTCGCCTGCGGTTCTTGCCAACGATGCGCCTAAAGCCTCCAAAGAGCTCGTTCAAGGCGAGGATTCCCCCCGACCTGCTCATTGGTTCACGGCCCGCAACCGGGCAGGCGGGATCCTCGCAGCCCTCTACGAACGCAGCCCGAAATCAAACAAAAAGAGGTGTCCCGTGTCCAAGAATCTCGTTCGACCCAAAAGCATCAGCGGTTTTGCCGAATATCTGCCCGCCGAGCAGCGCGCCGCTCAGCAGTTGCAAGACAAGATCCGTCGTCATTTCGAGCTCTACGGCTTTACGCCCATCGAGACCCCCGCGGTGGAGCGGTTGGAAGTGTTGTTGGCCAAAGGCGGCGACACCGACAAGGAGATGTTCCTCCTGCAACGCCTGGACCCGGAGGCCGACGCCGAAGCCAAGTTGGGCCTGCACTACGACCTGACCGTGCCTTTCGCACGCTACGTGGCCCAGCATTTCGGGGAGCTGGCCTTTCCGTTCAAGCGTTACCAAATGCAACCGTGCTGGCGTGGCGAGCGTCCCCAGGAAGGTCGCTTTCGCCAGTTTATGCAGTGCGACATCGACGTGGTGGCGCTGGACAAACTGGCCTTATCCTTCGACAGCGAGATCCCGCTGGTGGCCTGGGAAGTCCTCACCAATCTGGAGATCGGCGATTTCGATTTTCGCATCTCCAACCGCAAGATCACCCAGGGGTATCTGCAGGGCCTCGGTTTGCCTGAGAACGTGCCCCTGGCCGTGGTGACGCGCTGGCTCGACAAGCTGGAGAAAATCGGGCCCGACAAAGTCAAAGAAGAACTTGTGAAACTTGGCCTCGAGCAGCCCGACAAAGCCCTGGCCCTGGCCCAGATCCAGACTCGCGACCTTTCTTTCGTCGACAAAGTCACTGCCTTGGGAATCGAGCACCCCAGTCTCACCCAGGGCCTGCAAGAACTGACCGAAGTGATGGAGCGCCTCCTCGGTGAGCATCAGCAAGGCTTTCTGGTCGATCTTTCGGTCACCCGGGGATTGGATTATTACACTGGCTCGGTCTATGAAATCCGCTGGAACGAGCACCCCGGGCTGGGCAGTATCGGGGCCGGAGGCCGCTACGACGACCTGGCCGGCAACTATACCAACCATCATTTGCCGGGCGTCGGTCTTTCGCTCGGTTTCACCCGTATCTTTTCCAAGCTCAAAGCCCAACTGCCGCCTCCCACACCCACCCAGGTACTGGTTACCTGGCTGGAGCCGGAAGCCACCAAATCGCGCCAGATTGCTGCTCAGCTGCGCGCCCGGGGCATCAACACCGAGTCCTATCACGAGCCGGGCAAGCTCAATAAGCAACTTCAGTATGCCAACCGCAAGCAAATTCCTTACGTCCTTTTCGAGGCCGATATGGAAGTCAAAGACCTGCGCAGTGGAGTCCAGCAGCCGATCGACTTGAAAAACTGGGAGCCTTTGTAACCCACTTCACAGACACTGGACTTTAGGCCTACAGGGGAGTATTATCGGAAAAGAAGGTAGGATAAAAAGTGCATATGTTGCAGAAAGCCTGTCTCATCGCAACCGGTCTACTCATCCTGGGCATTGCCAACGCCCCGATCGACTGGCCTGGCATTCAGACACTGGTCGGGTGGTCCCAAGCATACTGGGGTTCCTTACTGAGCCTGGCGGTGGCCATGCTTACGCTCGTCCCTGCCCTGATGTTGTTGGGCACCGGCTTCGCCGAAAGCGTTTCGGCTCTCAGCTTCGCGCTGTTTTTCTGGGGGCGTTTTCAAGCGACCCACGAGTGGATTCCCCTGGTGATCTTCGCGGTCGGCGCTTGCTTTGTGGCCGTCGAAGTTCTGCTCGTCCCCGGTCTCGGCAAGCCGTTCATTCTGGGCGCGGTGTGTATCTCCGCGGCCATTCTGAAGTCGTATCCCGACCACCAGCAGGGCATGCAGGCTTTGTTAGTCGCTTACGGAGCCCTGGGAACCGGACTTTGGGCCGGCCTGAAATACCTGCCGGGCCGGCGTCTCGGCGCCCTCAAGCCTCCCACCGCTGAGGAATCGGCCTTTGACCCCGGCGCTGCCTTGCAGCAATATGTCGGCAAGAAGGGTGACACCACCACGGCTCTCAAGCCCAGCGGCAAGGTGATGGTCGAAGGTCAGATCTACGGCGGCCGCGCCAGCCAGGCATTCGTGCCGGCCAACACCCCCATCCGTGTGGTAAGGGTCGAGAACAATCAGCTCATCGTGGAGCCGCTCGAGTAACTTTTCCACCACTGGATCAGGGATCTCTAGTGTCCCTGCGAAGGTCCCCCTTTTCCTACAGTTGAGAGGAGTGTCCATGACAGAAATACTTATGGGATTCGGCTTTGGCGGCTTTTTCCTGGGCCTTTTTGGCCTTTTCATCTTCATGCAGTTTGTCCCCATCCCATTATGGATCGCATGCCAGTTATCTGGACTGCGGGTCGGCCTATGGGAGCTGTTTTCGATGCGGGTTCTCCGCAGCATCAGTCCTCACGAGGTGGTCATTCCCTTGCTGACAGCCAAGTTTGCCGACGTCAAAGTCAGCCTCTCGGAGATCCAGCAACACAAAATTTCCGGCGGCAACGTGGACCGCGTGATGGCCGCTCTGATCGCGGCTTCGAAAGCCAATATCGCGCTGGACTGGAACACGGCCACCTCGATCGATCTGGCCGGTCGTGACGTGCTGCAGGCGGTGCAGACCTCGGTCAACCCGCGCGTCATCCAGACCAAGCTGATTGAAGCGGTCGCTCAGGACGGCATTCAGTTGCAGGCCATCGCCCTGGTGACGGTGCGCACCGACATCGCCCGCCTGGTCGGCTCGGCCGGTGAAGACACCGTGCTGGCTCGCGTAGGCGAAGGCATCGTAACCGCCATCGGCCGTGCCCGCGACTACCGCGAAGTGCTCGAGCATCCGGACAATATCACCCAGGCGGTGGAAGCCACCGGACTCGACAGCGGTACCGCTTACGAGATCCTTTCCATCGACATCTGCGAAATCGACGTGGGCAGCAACATCGGCGCCCGCCTGCAAATCGACCAGGCCAATGCCGATAAGCAAATCGCCCAGGCCCGCGCTGAACAGCGCCGCGCCGAAGCCATCGCCCTGCAGCAGTCGATGCGCGCCAAGGTTCAGGAAATGAAAGCCAAAGTGGTCGAGGCCGAGGCCGACGTGCCCGCAGCCCTGGCCGAGGCCCTGACCAACGGCAACTTTACCGTGGGTGACTACTACAAAGTCCAGAACCTGATCGCCGATACTCGGATGCGTGAAGGTCTGGCCGGTAATACCGCGCCCGAAACGGCCCGGTTGGCGTAAGGAGAATCATGACAGGTTTTGTTTTATTCGTCTGCTTTTTTGGCTTCTTGTTCTTCGCCTACTACTTTCCGGTCGGGCTCTACCTGAACGCCACCTCCAATGGCGTCAACATCAGCCTCTGGCACTTATTGGCCATGCGTTTTAAACGTGTGGATCCGGCGGCTGTCGTCAATCCTTTGATTCAGGGTCGTCAGGCCGGCGTGGACCACCTCAACGAGCGCGACCTGGAAGCGCACTACCTGGCCGGTGGCAACGTGCAGCGCGTGGTGCGGGCCCTGGTCGAATCGCATAAGGCCAAAATCGACCTGAACTTTCAGACCGCCGCGGCCATCGACCTGGCCGGTCGCGACGTGCTCGAAGCCGTTTCCATGATGATCAACCCCAAAGTGATCCAGACCGCCTCCATCTCGGGAATGAGCAAAGACGGCATTCAGGTCTCGGCCACCTGCCGAATCACCCTGAAGGCCAACATTCAGAACCTGGTCGGCGGCGCTGGTGAAGCCACCGTGTTGGCCCGCGTGGGTGAGGGAATCGTTACCGCCATCGGTTGCGCCCCAACCCACAAGAAGGTGCTTGAAAATCCCAGCATTATCTCCCAGACCGTTCTCTCGCGTGGGTTGGATCAGGGCACCGCCTTCGATATCCTTTCCATCGACGTGATGGACGTAGACATCGGCCGCAACATCGGTGCTCAGCTGCAGAAAGACCAGGCCGAGGCCGATAAGCAGATCGCTCAGGCGCGCGCCGAACAGCGCCGCACTGAAGCGGTGGCCCAGGAAGAAGAGATGAAGGCCCGAGTCGAGGAAATGCGCGCCAAGGTGGTTGAAGCCGAAGCTCGCGTCCCTCGCGCGCTGGCCGAATCGATGCGCCAGGGCCGTTTCAAAGCGACCAAGGCATAACCCGCTATGGACGCGGTCATGAAGATCCTCAAGGAGATTGAGCGCCAGTCACAGCCGGCCCAGCCGGTGGCTCCGCCGCCTCCAGAAAACCGCAAGCGACGCCGGGCAAAGGCGGCTCAGCAGCAGCAAGAGTCTATGGACCAGGCTCAAGCGGAATCGGTCCAAAGTGACGATTGGCAGATACCTCAAGACGCCGCTCCTCCAGTTGCCTGGAGTCGCCAGCGCATCGTGGACGCTCTGCAGTTCACGATGATCATCGGGCCGCCCCCGGGCCTGGAAGACGACGAGTGATTCCAAAAACAATCCTTCGGGATTGTTTTTTTATGCAACGAAACGGAGTATAATCATTCCTATGATGAAAATGCTGAAGTCCAAAGTTCTCTTCCTGGTCGGCATGGTGGCCCTGCTCTGGGGCATCGAGGTCGCCGATACGCTTTCCCATCATCTTTTGGACAACCTCGGAGCCATCCGACCGCGCACCCAGATCGGCCTGGCCCAGATTTTTAGCGCTCCTTTCCTGCACGGCGGATGGCAGCACTTGATTGGCAATACTATGGCGCTGATTCCGCTCGGGCTCCTGATGCTGGTGCAACGCGCTTTTGTCCCTGTCATGATGGTTTCCATCGTGGTCGGGGGTCTGGGGACCTGGGCCTTCGGCAGCGGACCTACGTTGGGATTCTCGGGCGTACTCTTCGGCTTCATGGGCTTTCTGTTAGCTCGCGGCATCTACACGCGCAAGCCGCTGGCTATCGCGATCTCGCTCATCACGCTCAGCTATTTTGGTGGGATGGCGGCCTACAATCTGTTGCCTCACGAAGGTGTCTCCTGGGCGGGTCACTTCTGGGGATTCGTTGGTGGACTGGTGGCTGCCAAGCAACTGAAAGCCCCGCGTCCGAACGATATCTAGGACCGTTTCCCTTAGCCAGAAGGCCGGCCACGCGCCGGCCTTTTGCATGTACGCCACTATGCAGTAACCAGGAATGTGTAGTATGCTCCCGGGCGGGGTATGAACCCCGCTTATCAAGGAGGTGAATGGATGTCAGATAAAGAGGGAGCTATTGAGGTTGAGGGCACAGTGGTTGAAGCCTTCCCCAATGCTCGATTCCAAGTAGAACTGCAAAACGGCCACAAAGTGCTGGCCCACGTATCCGGGAAAATCCGCCGCCACTTCATTCGTATTCTTCCGGGAGACAAGGTGACCGTCGAACTGTCGCCCTACGATCTCACGCGCGGACGTATTACCTACCGCTACAAATAAAAGGAAGCGACTGCCTGGCGCAAGAACCTCCGCCACCTCGTCCCAGGATTTTAGGGGGGCTAACGCGCCTCCCCTATGACCCCCACTCGTAGCGGAGGTTTCCCAAATGAAGATTCTCTTAGCCGATAAGCTTCATCCCCAGTCGGTGCAGGCTTTGCAAGCCATCAGCGGCGTTGAAGTTATCAATCAGCCGTCGCTCGGGCCCGACGACCTACCTGGCGCCATCCAAGGCGTTGAAATTTTGATCGTTCGGTCGACCAAGGTGAACGCAGCCACCATTGCGGCTGCTGACCGCCTTGGTCTTATTATTAGGGCAGGTTCCGGTTACAACACCATCGATGTTGAAGGCGCATCCGCCAAGGGCATCTACGTGGCCAACTGCCCGGGCAAGAACTCCACCGCCGTGGCCGAACTGGCCGTGGGACTGATGCTGGCCCTGGATCGCAATCTGGCCGATAATGTCATCGACCTGCGCAACGGCAAGTGGAACAAAGGCAAATACGGCAAAGCCCAGGGTTTCAAGGGGCGCACCATCGGTCTGATCGGCATGGGCGCTATCGGCCAGGAAACGGCCGAGCGTCTCAAGCCCTTTGGCGTCAAGATTCTGGCCTGGTCTCGCTCGCTGACCCAGGCCAAGGCCGAGGCTCACGGCCTGGAGTATGTTCCCAGCCCGATCGATCTGGCCGGGCGTTGCGATATCATTAGTCTGCATCTGGCCTTATCGGCCGATACGCGCGGATTGATTGGCAAAGATTTCCTGGCGGCTATGCAAAAGGATGCTTTCCTGATCAACACCTGCCGCGCGGAGGTGGTCGACCACGCAGCCCTGCTGGAGGCGATGAAGAGCAAGAACATTCGCTACGGCACCGATGTCTTCGAGAATGAACCCTCGGGAAAAGATGGGGATTTCGCTAGCGAGATCAGTCAGCATGGCAACTGCTATGGAACCCATCATATCGGCGCCTCCACCGATCAGGCCGAGCTGGACACCGGCCTGGAAGCGGCCCGCATTGTCCACGCCTTCATCAACGGCCTGCCGGTGCCCAACTGTGTCAACCTGCGCAAGCCTCCAACCAGCGCGTCAGCCATTACCGTGCGCCACCAGGACCGGGTGGGCGTGCTGGCCGGCGTGTTTGGGGTGCTGAAAGAAAGCGGTGTCAACGTTCAGGAAATGGAGAACCTGGTGTTCTCCGGGGCCAAAGCCGCCAGTGCCCGCATTCTGGTGGAAGACGTGGTCGCCGATACCGTGGTGGCCGCGTTGGAAAAATGCGACGGCGTGCTGCACGTCCGAGCATCTTCGCTGTAGAGGACGCGCCACACAAGACAAGAATCGCCCATCCGTAAGTTCGAGAGGAGTCAAGGAATGATCATCCACGAGTATCAGGGGAAAGAGCTGATGAACGAAATCGGCATCCCCACCACCAAGGGCAGGGTGGCCACCACCCCGGCCGAGGCCAAGGCCATCGCCGCCGAAATTGGCAAGAAAGTTGCCGTCAAAGCCCAGGTGCACATCGGAGGCCGCGGTAAGGCCGGCGGCATCAAGCTGGCCGACACGCCAGAGCAGGCCGAAGAAGCCGCCCAGGCCATCCTGGGCATGGACATCAAGGGCCTCAAGGTCAATAAGGTGCTGGTGGAAGAGTGCATCGAGATCGAGAAAGAGTTTTATCTCGGCATCACCCTCGACCGCGACGCCGGCACGCACGTCATCATGTTCAGCCCGATGGGCGGCGTGGACATCGAGGAAGTGGCCGTCTCTCACCCCGACCAGATCTTCAAGTGTCACACCCACCCCTGGTTGGGCGTGCAGGACTATGAAATCCGCGAAATGCTCTACAAGACCGGCCTGGATGCCAAAATCCTCAAGCAGGTCCACATGTTCGCCAAAAAAGCCTTTGAGCTCTACCGCAAGTGGGATTGCGTATTGACCGAGATCAACCCGTTGGCCGTGCTCAAAGACGGTCGCGTGGTGGCCGCTGACGCCAAGATCAACTTCGACGACAACGCCACCTATCGCCATCCCGAACTGGAAGCCATGCGCGAAGTGGCCGAAGAAGATCCGCTGGAGCGTTCCGCCAAAGAGCGCGGCCTCAACAACTACGTTCGTCTGGACGGCGAGGTTGGCATCATCGGTAACGGCGCCGGACTGGTTATGGGAACGCTGGACATTGTCTCGCGCGAAGGCGGCAAAGCGGCCAACTTCCTGGACGTGGGCGGTGGAGCCAACGCGGCCCTGGTAGCCAACGCGCTGGGACTGGTGCTCTCCGATCCGAACGTGAAGGGCGTGCTCTTCAACATCTTCGGCGGCATCACGCGCGGCGATGAAGTGGCCAACGGTATCGTGCAGGGCGTCAAGCAGGTGGAACTCAAGGTTCCGCTGGTGATTCGCCTGTCGGGCACCAACGAGAAAGAGGGTCGCCAGATCCTCAAGGACAACGGCTATGAAGTGGCCGCGACGATGGAAGAAGCCGCCAAAAAAATCGTGGCTCTGACTCGCTGAAATCGCTCCGACTCCCAGACGACCCTCGCGGCCAAGCCGATTCGGGTTCGTCCGTTATGGATAGAGTCGCGATTTCAGCACGACCATGTGACCGGGACGGCGTTCCGCCGTCCCTCGGAAGGAGACATCAATGAGCATTCTAATCAACAAGAACAGCAAGATCCTGGTGCAGGGCATCACCGGCAAAGAAGGCGGCTTTCACGCCAAGCAGATGATCGAATACGGCTCCCAGATCGTGGGCGGCTGCACTCCCGGTAAGGGCGGCACCACCGTTCTCGATCGTCCCGTGTTTAACACCGTGCTGGAAGGCAAGCAGAAGACCGGGGCCGACACCTCGATCATCTTCGTGCCCGCCGCCGGCGCTGCCGACGCGGTGCTGGAAGCGGCTCACGCCGGTATTAAAACCATCGTGTGCATCACCGAAGGCGTGCCTATTCAGGACATGGTTCCGGTGGCCGCGGAAGTGAAGCGCCTGGGCGCTCGCCTCATCGGGCCCAACTGCCCCGGTCTGATCACTCCCGGAGAGTGCAAGCTGGGTATCATGCCTGCCCACATCTTCAGCCCCGGTCCGGTCGGATTTGTTTCCCGTTCGGGAACGCTGACTTATCAGGCCGTGGACGAACTGACCCGCAACGGGCTGGGCCAGTCCACCTGCGTGGGCATCGGCGGCGACCCCGTCATCGGCACCAGCTTCCTCGACTGCGTCAAAATGTTTCTCGACGACCCGGCCACCAAAGCCCTGGTTCTCATCGGCGAGATCGGCGGAGGTCAGGAAGAAGAAGCCGCTCGCTTCCTGGAAGGCAAAGACATCCCTTGCGTAGCCATGATCGCCGGCCGCACCGCCCCTCCCGGTAAGCGCATGGGCCACGCCGGCGCCATCGTCTCGGGCGGCGTGGGCACCGCTCAAGGCAAGGTCGACGCCTTCCTGAAAGCCGGCGTTCCCGTGCTCGACACCACCCAAGAACTGGTCGCCGAACTGAAGAAACGCATGGCCACCGCCAAAGTTTAAAGCCCTTTAGCGGTCGTTCTTGAAGCCCGGAGTTGTCGTAACTTCGGGCTTTTTTCGTTGTGCGGCTGCTGCGTCTTGAAGGGAGATGATGGGGATTTCAGGATGAGGGAGATGGCTTACGCTCTCGAATGGAGACGGGATGTGCTTTAAGAATTGGAAGAGGATTGCTCTGGCCTTGGGAGTGGTGCTGTTGCTGACTGCGCTCGCCTTTCTTTTGGCAGGCAGGCAACGAGGACTGCAAATCGCGCGCCATGACCATTCTAGCCCGTCGGGCATTTGGGCACGGGGGCTGGTGGTTAGTAACCGCTGGGGTGAACCGCGCGTGGAGTTAGTATATCGTTCCAGTGAATGGAAATACGGTCTGGCCACTTTTTCCGGCAGCGGGACCTGCCGATTCTGGCTGGGCATCGGCGGGTATCCGAAAGAAGAGCCCGTCCACTATTTGTAAGAAGGCCAGGCGCCTGACCATCGGACGGAGACCCGGCAGAAACGACCCGGGAACTGAATCGAAAAGAGCGGGGTTGGCATGACCAGATCCCAGGGCTAATTGAAAAATATTCTGCGGATCCTTGAATTACGCCATCTAGAAGGATTAATTGAAAAAGGTCTCGACGGGGTGCTTGCCATGAAAAAATGACTGTGCTATACTCCGACCGGACCTAGGACCGGGATAAAAAAGCCCGTAACAATGGGCTTTCCGAGTTCTTCCACCCAAGCAAAAACACGCAGCAATCGCCTGAGCACAGAGCCTGCCGCGTCTAGACTTACAGGAGGCACGACCCCATGACGATGACCACTGAAATGTTCTGGAAACTTTTTCAGTCCACTGGTTCCCTAGAAGCATACCTGCTCTACAGACAGAACCTGGACTCGCGCTCAGGCTGCTGACACGAAACACAGATAAGTGAATAGGAAAAAGGCTCCAGCGTGAGCCTTTTTTCATTTTTCCGGGGGGCCGGCCCAAGAACCGGGCGAAGGAGGCAGAGATGAAGCGAATACTACCCTTTCTCATAGGCGCCACACTGCTGTTGCCAGCCGTGCAAGCCGCCCCCAAAGGCAAAGAAGTCCAGATGTACTCCAAGAAGCTGGACTTTGACGAAAAGCACAAGAAGGTTCGCCTCATCGGTGACGTCAAGATCACCACCGACAAGTACACCATGACCGCACCCTACGCCGAGTTCTTTACCGACAAAAAGATCGGTGAGTTTCAGGGCGGTGTGAAGATCACGGGCGAGGGGACTACCGTCACCGGCAAGCGCATGAAAGTCTTCTACGCGGACCAGCGCGCCGTCCTCACCGGAAACGTCAAGATGGTCAGCACCAAAGGCCCGGGAGGCAGCACCGGCGCGCCCACGATTATGACCGGCAACGAGCTGGAGTATCAGTGGGGCAAGGGCTACGGTGAAGCTCGCGGCGGCGTCAAAGTCGATCAGGGCGACCGTCATGCCTTCTGCGACAAAGCCATCTATTATCGCGACCAGCAGATGATCTACATGCAGGGCAACGTGCGCGTAGAACGCGGCGACGGAGACTGGCTGACCAGCGAGCGCGCCCGCATGAATTTGGCCACCAACGTCATTGAAGCGGACGGCGGCGTGACCGCTCGCACCCTGCTGGAAGACAAGAACAAGCCCAAACCGACGGTGGCCGCTCCTGGCCCGGCCGAGCCCGTGCCGATGGAGCCGCCCTTCCCCATGGAAGTGCCGACCACCGCTCCGCCACCACGCCTGCCGGGAGTGGATGAATGAAAAGAATCCTGTTGGCCGCCCTGCTCTGGAGCGGCCCGGTGCTGGCCCAGGAAACCGCCTGGACCCTGCGAGTTCAGCCTCAAGCAGTCACCTCAAGCAGCCCCGGTCAGACCAACTACAGCAACGCTTTCCTGGCCTTCTCGTTAGCGGAGTCGGGCAACCCCGCTTTGCGTACCCAGGCCCAGCAACTGGTTGCTCCCTACCTCACCTGGCTGCAGGATTACCCTCGCCTCCAGGAAGTGCACGGCCAACGCGAACCGGCCTGGGTCCACGGAGAAGCGGATCAGGTGGCGCTGATCACGCTGGCCCTGATCGAGCTGGATCGGGCCAATCCTGACCCGCGCCGCAAAGAGCAGATCAATCAATTCGCTCAGGGCCTGGCTCAACTTCACCACACCAATCTACAGAACTATCCATTCGGAGCTCATACTTCCTTTGATCCGGCTCGTCTCGATAGTCCAGCTTATGCACCCGGCTCGGACGCCAAGGCTCCCGGGGCCCTCTGGCGCCCGGAGCGCAGCTACCAGGTCAAGGCTCTGGCGGCCGCCTCCCAGTATGTCGGCGACAAAAATCTGCTGGAGGAAGCGCAAGTTGAGGCTCTGGGCATCTGGGCACACCTGGCCACCAGCGGTCGCTGGGTCTGGGCGTTTGTTCCTCGACCTACTGGGAAATCCGAGGTTTTAGGCTCCGCCGCCGCGGTCGACAACTTTCTCACCCTGGAATCCATCACCCATAGCGACGTCTATCAGTTGCTGAGCGGTCTGAGCGCCCGCGACTGTCTTGGCGCCACCGCCAGGAGTGCCGACGAAAAAGCCGCTCAGGACTGGGTGCGCTCGCGCGTGAAATCCAATCGCTACCTGGATTTTAAGAACGCCTCCGAGCCGGTCAGCTATCAGGTGATGGAAGCAGAGCAGGGCCGCGCTGTACAAAAGGCTTTCGACACCATCGAGGTCGTCTATCCCGATGGGGAAGCCGGTAAAATGGTCAAGGTCGGACGTGACCAAATGTTTTGGATGCGCTTTGACATTGAACGCGAGGACGACTACTTCTTTCACCTGATTTTTCTGAAGAGTCGCCTGGAAGGCGGCCTGGTCTCCGTCATGATGCGCATCGACGGCGACAAGATTTTTCAAGTGAATCTCGGCGGAGCTAGCGACCCTTACGTGGACATGGATTTCGTGGACGGACCGCGGCCGCTGCGAGCCGGACCGCATAGCTTTGGCATCCGCTTCGCCGGTCTGCTGATGACTCAGCCGGCCATCCTGGATGCGGTCCTGGCCTGGCCCGTGGTGGAACGGCGCTTCCTCAGTAGCGGTAAGCGGCGGCTGTTGGTGTTGCATAATCTTTCGAAGCAGAAGGCGAAAACCACCTATCCGGAGGTACGTAACTGGCCTCCCGAGAACATTGGTTGTGTCGACGGCAGCGGACAACCCGCCAAACTGGACCGGCTCTCCGATAAGCGCCGTCGCAAAGAATATCTGGTGTTGCCTCCCGGCGGTCTGGCCTGGCTGGAGTGGCAAGAGGAGAACTAGTGGACCTGAATCGCGCCCTGACCGAGCAGCCCAATCCGGAAAGCGCCCACCTGGATAAAATGAGCGCCCTGGAGATTCTGCAGTTGATGAATCGACAGGATCATACCGTTTTAGATGCGGTCGAGAAGGCCGTGCCCGCGCTAGCCGCGCTGGTGGAAGCAACCGCCGACCGGCTGGCTCAGGGAGGCCGGCTCTTTTACGTGGGGGCCGGCACCAGCGGGCGTCTGGGAATGCTGGATGCAGCCGAATGTCCGCCAACTTTCGGCACTCCTCCGGAAATGGTGCAGGCCATCCTGGCCGGCGGCCACAATGCGTTCCTGCGCGCCGTAGAGCACGCCGAGGACCGTTTCGAAGTGGGGGCGGAAGAAATGCACCTGCGCGAAGTCGGCGAGCTGGACGTGGTGGTGGGAATTTCCGCGTCGGGACGCACTCCTTTTGTGTTAGGAGCTTTGCAAGAAGCGACCGTGCGTAAGGCCCTGACCGGTTCCCTCTTCTGCAATCCGGGAGCTCCCCTGGAGAAAGCCGCCTTGCATCCGGTTCTTTTGGAAGTGGGTCCGGAGATTTTAGCCGGGTCAACCCGCTTGAAGGCGGGCACTGCCACCAAGATGGCGCTGAACAAAATTAGCACGGGCACTATGGTGCTGCTTGGTAAGACCCTGGGCAATCTGATGGCCCACCTCACCCCGACCTGCGAGAAGCTCAGGATCCGCATTGTGCGTATCCTTTCGCAAAGCGCCGGCATTCCGTGGGAAGAAGCCGAGCAGCGGCTGGAAGCGGCCGGGGGCGACCTGAGAAAAGCGCTGCAAGCATGAAGAAGTGGCTGCTGGCCCTGCTGTTGCTGGCCCCCGCCTGGGCGGAAAAGCCCAAAGTCACCTTGCTGCGCAGCGAGAACACCTTTAAGCAGCTGGGCTGGAAGTCGCGTTGGGAGTGGTTGGGCGCCAAAACCGCCCTGGAGCATCTGGGCTTGCAGGTGGACGTGCGCAACGAAAACCAGTTGGGCAAGATTGCCACGCCCGTGCTGGTGTTGTGCAACGCCCGCAACCTGGAGGAGAGCAGCCTGGCCTCCATCCGGAAACACCTCGAGGGGGGGGGCAAGCTGCTGGCCAGCTACCAGAGTTCTTACAAGAAAGCCGACAACTCCAGTTGGACTCCGAACGGTCTGGCTCTTGGGCCGGAACTGGGCGTAAAATTCCTGCGCTGGAACGGAACGGCCGGAGAGACCGAGGCTCTCAAGCTGGCCCCTCCCTACGGACTGATCCCCCTGGCCCGCCATCAGGCGATGATCGTGGAAGCCTCACCGGAAAGCTACGTTTTGGCTCAATGGGACAAGCCCGCCGACGCTCCCAGTGTCGTGCAGAAGGGGGGCGCCATCTACCTGGGCGAGGATTTGCTGGTGCCCGAGAACAGCCACAGCAAGCAAGTGCTGGGGTTGCTGGCCGGGCTGCTCAATCGCCTCGACCCCAAGTTGCGCCTGAGCCTCCCCAAAACCAGCCCGCCCCTGGTGGTGCCCCAGCTTTCCTTCACGCCCTTGCCCCAGCAGCCGGGAGAGACCCTGGTGAAAGTGGGCCTGGGCACGCTGGTGGCGGCGGACGGTGCTCTCGACTTGAGCGCCACTCGCCATCTTCTCAGCCAGAAAAACAAGCCGTTGGGTAAGCACCTGCACCTGATCGTGAAAGAGGGCGAACTCTACCAGGTGGTTGCCGGCAAGGAAATCAAACTTGGACCCGAGCTCACTCTGTCCGCCTCGCCCTATTTGAACTGCTGGCAGGAAAACGCCAACGAAACCGTGCGTTGGTCGGCTTATCGCGGCACCCTTACGTTTAAGGCCAGCGCCAGCGGAATTTCGGCCGTCAATCAGCTGCCCAGCGACAGCTACCTGGCCGGCGTCATCCCCAGCGAAGTGCCCTTTACGTTTCCCACCGAGGCTCTCAAGGCCATGGCCGTGGTGGCCAGAACCTATGCTCTCAGCCATCTAGGCCGGCACCAGGCGGACGGATTTGACGTGTGTAGCGAGGTGCATTGTCAGGTCTATCGTGGTCTGGCCGCCGAGCATCCCTACACCAACGCGGCCGTAGTGGCCACGCGAGGCGAGCAGCTGCAGTTTCACGGGAAGCCCGCCGACTGTTCCTTCCATGCCTGTTGCGGCGGTCACGGAGTGGACGCCAAAGACACCTGGCCGGGCACGATGGACAAGACCTATTTGGCGGGCACCTACGACCAGTTGCCGGCTTCGCCCCAGGCCGACCTGACCCAGGAAACCGCCTTCCGCGGCTGGTTGGACGGCCGCTATCCCGCCTTCTGTTCGGCCGCCGGTCGTTTCCGTTGGGAGGAAACGATGGCCTGGGCGCAATTCGAGAGCAAGCTAAAGGAGTCGGTGCCGGTGCTGATACCCAGCGCGACCCTGACGACTCTTAAAAATGTCGAAGTTTCTAAGCGGGATCGTTCAGGTCGTGTTGCTGAGCTCAAGTTGTCGGCTGATCCGGTGGATCTGACTCTGGGTGGGGATAGCGTGCGCTGGCTGACCAGCGGAGGGAAAATTGGCGCAGGTGGCCTGCAGAGCAGCCTGTTCTATGTGGACGTCCAGGGCGCCGGAGAGGCCCGCACCATTCGCCTCAAAGGCGGAGGTTGGGGGCACGGAGTGGGAATGTGCCAGGAAGGCGCCGCCGGCCGGGCCAAAGCCGGCCAGGGCTACCGCCAGTTGTTGACCCACTACTATCCGGGCACGGTATTGCTCAGTCCCGAGCCGGTCCCGACCCGGGTTTTTCCCTGAAGATCCGTTGCATGATGGCTACGTCGCGCCACTGGCCACCCACCCAGCCGATTTCGCGCTGCACGCCAACCATCTCGTAGCCGAAGCGTTGGTGAAATCGGATCGAACCGGCGTTGTCGGCCCAGATTTTAGCCACCACGTGGTGATAGCCCAGGCTTACGGCGCGATCCAGTAATGCTTGCTGCAAGGGCCGGCCCAGGCCGCGGCCGCGCAGTGAGCGGTCGAGGAAAATCGAGGTCTCGCAGCACAGGTCGTAGCCGGGTCGGGGCGAGTATTTCTTGACCACACCCCAGCCCACCACTCTGGAGTCGGCCTGATAGCCGCCTTCGGCGTTTGCTGCGCAAACTTCCAAGACCAGCCACGCTTCTCGCGGTCCCATCGCCTGCAACTGCTCCAGGATTTCCTCGCGGGTGGCCGGCGCGGCCATGGTGGAATCCATCGCCTCCACCGACTGGCGTTGAATGCTCGCGATGGCCTCGGCGTCAGCGGAAGCGGCTTCGCGTAGCATTCCGAGGCAACTTGTAGCTTTGTTCGCGAATATCGGCCAGCAGTTGGTCGATCTTCAAGTCTTTGAGTTGCTGGCGCAGCACCGGGTCCTGGGCCACCTGGGAGATTTTGGGATGGTCCATGACTTCCTTGTAGTTGCCCGCCCGGATGGATTCGGCGATTTGTGGATCCTGGGCGAGGCCGATCATGATCGGGTTGGACATGAACTGCTGGACCTTGGGATGGGCCTGAAAGAGCACAAAAAGCTGCGGATCGTTGCAAACCACCGATAAATCGGTGAGGGTCTTTTCCACCTTTTCGTTGAGCGGATTGACCTTGTCCACCACCGGGGCAAAGACGGAGTTTTCCACCAGTTCGGCCCAGGCTTCCCCCTGCTCCGGAGGGGGGCCGACCTCCAGCACCTGCCTCAAATCTTTCTCCATAATGGTGCCCCACGGGCCGGGGTGCTTCTCGCGGTAGGACACCATGGCTTCGGAACGGCGCACCGCCCGTTGGGCCCGGCCAATGGCGGCAATTCCCGAGAAGATCAACACGCTGATGCCCAGGCCCCAGACCATGCCGAAGACCAACCCGGTGTAGGCTTCCCAGGGCAGAACCTTGGGCTCGCCCGCTTCCTCACGAGCTTTGGCCTGCTTCTTGAGGGGAATGCCGACCAGAAAGTCGAGCACCACAAAGAAAAAAATGCCGGCCACCAGGGCTCCACCGAGAGGCGCAAAGACCTTGGGTAGGCTGGAGGGCAGAAAGATGGCGCCCAGGCCGCTGAAGGGCTGGCAAATCAGGCCGGCGATGGCCAGCGCCAGCAGCGAGGCCAACATCCTCACCAGCCCTCGTTTGTAGCCGCTGAAAGCGAAGAGGGCGATAAGGAGCAGTCCAATGAGGTTGATCATAGGCCCGATGTTTCCCTAGAAACAGGGTCCCTCCTGGAGTTAGAGCGAACGCTCCGCGATGCAAATTCGAACTTTGTTTATCGTCGCCCTGGCCCTCACCGTGCCCGCGTTGGCGCAGGACAGGGCCCGTTTCGTTCTGACCGCTAAGGACTCGCAAAGTCGCCTCAGCGAGCAGCCGTCCGTGCTTTTCCGCGCGCTGGATCAGCCCGAAGAAGCAAGTTTCACGGTGATGGTTGACCCCCGTCAGCATTTTCAAACGATTGTGGGAATCGGAGGCGCGCTAACTGATGCTGCCGCCGAGACCTTCGCGAAACTGCCGGCCGACAAACAGGAAGAGTTTTTGACCGCGCATTATGATCCCGAGAAGGGAATCGGCTACTCGCTGGGCCGCACCCACATCCATAGTTGCGACTTTTCCAGCGCCAGCTACACCTATGTAGAAGACGGCGACAAACAGCTCAATACTTTTTCCATCGAGCCCGACCGTAAATACCGGCTTCCTTTCATCAAGCGCGTGCTGGAGCGCAATCCCAAGCTGACCCTGTTCGTCTCGCCCTGGAGCCCGCCGGCCTGGATGAAAAGCAACAAAGACATGCTGCACGGCGGCAAGTTGCTGCCGGAGTTCCGTTCCGCCTGGGCCCAATATTTTGTGCGCTTCATTCAGGCCTATGAGGAAGAGGGCATTCCCATCTGGGGCCTGACCGTGCAGAACGAGCCGATGGCCCCCCAGACCTGGGAGTCCTGTGTCTTCACCGGGGAGGAGGAGCGAGACTTTGTGCGCGACTTCTTGGGCCCGGCTCTTCATCAGGCTGGCATGAAGGACCGCAAGCTGATGGTCTGGGACCACAACCGCGGTCTGGCCTACCAGCGCGGCGCCACCGTGCTTAGCGATCCCGAAGCCGCTCGCTACGTCTGGGGCACCTCGTTCCACTGGTATGTGGGCGACATGTTCGAAACCCTGTCCCGCCTGCACGACGCCTTCCCGGATAAGGCCATCTTCTTCAGCGAAGGCTGCAACTACCCGTTCAGCTGGGACACTTTGGCCGACTGGAAATGGGGCGAAAATTACGGCCACTCCATGATCAACGATTTTAATCACTGGGCTACCGGCTGGACCGATTGGAACGTGCTGCTCGACGAAGTCGGCGGCCCCAACCACGTCAAAAACTTCTGTTTCGCCCCGGTGCACGCGGACACGCGCAAAGGCACCTTGCATTACCAGAACAGCTACTATTATATCGGCCACTTCTCCAAGTACGTGCGCCCTGGCGCCCGCCGCCTGGCCTGCACCAGCACCCAGGCCGATCTGGAAGCCACCGCCTTCGAAAACAGCGACGGCTCCAGAGTGACTGTCATGATGAATCGCAGCGACAAACCCCAATCCGCCGTCCTCTGGGTGAACGGCAAGGGCGCCAAAGTCCCCCTCCCGCCCCACTCCATCGCCACCCTCCTTTATTGACCCCGTCTGCCAGCTCTTCGACTTGAGGGGGGATTTGGGGGACTGTTGGGGATGTAGAGATACCCTTAGCGGCAAAAGCGCGGCTAGGCTTCGATCGGGCGGGCGAGGGCGATGGCTTCGGGTTTGAGGGCTTTGAGTTCGGCCACGACGGCGTCCATGTCGGGGTAGCGCTGGTCGCGGTCTTTGGCGATCATTTTGAGAATGCAGTTGGCCAGCGCTTCCGAAATTTGCGGGCGAATCTCGCGCGGGTTGCGAGGCTCTTCCTGGACATGTTTGATGACGACGTGAATGGCTTCGTCCCCGTCGAATAGCTTCTCGCCGGTGAGCATCTCGAAGCCCATGGCTCCCAGAGCGTACTGATCGCAGCGTCCGTCCAACTGCTTTTCGCCCAGAATTTGCTCAGGAGGCATGTAGTGCGGGGTTCCGATGGCTGAGCCGGTCTGGGTCAGGTCCGAGGTGCCCGACTGGCGGGCCAGCCCGAAGTCCATGATTTTGCAGCCGTGAGGCGTGAGAATGATATTGTCGGGCTTGACGTCTCGGTGAATCACTCCCTTGGAATGGGCGTGGGCCAGAGCACCGGCCAGCTCGAGTAAAAGGTTGACGGCGTCGGGCACTTCCATGCGGCCCTGTTTCATGCGAGTGCGCAGGGTTTCACCATTTACGAATTCCATAATGATGTAGCGCAGCTTATTTTGCTCGTCGGCCTTGTGAATGCGCACGATATTGGGATGGTCGAGCTTCTGGCAAAGAGCCACTTCGCGCCCGACGCGGGCGGCGAAATCGTCCTGCTCGAGGGCATTCTCCGAAAAGACCTTGACGGCCACTGATTCACTTTCGCGCAGGGTGCGGTCCGGGACGCCTTGGAAAACCTTGGCGAATCCTCCAGAGCCGACGAAACGGATTAAGCGATAATGCTCCACCAGGGACATGGCCAGCGGTTCCTCGCCAGCAGCGGCGGTGTAGTCTTCGATGCGCCGCAAGCGGTCGTAGCGCACTTTGGCCCGCAGCAGGGCACTCACGATCAGCGCGCCCAGCAGCGACGGAATCAGGTAAACGTGGGACAGGTTCGGTCCCCAGGCACCGAACACCACGTTGCCCACAATGGCGCCGGTCAGTCCCAGGGCAGTGGCCGAAAGCCGTCCGTGGCTCAAAGGAGAAGGATAGATGGATTCGGACAAAAGCCCGAGACCACAGCCGATTGCTACCAAAACAGCCAGACCCAGCAGATTGCCCAAAACCATAATGAACACGGCGAAAAGAACCAAAATGAGGGCGCCGTAGCCTATGAGTTGGAACGACTCTCTGTTCACACTAACGATTTCCTCCTGGTAGATTGATCTACCTCCCACAGGAATGGTCTTTAGCAATGCAAAAAGAGGTGCGATGAACGGGATGTTGTTGGTCGTCGATGACAACCTGATCAGCCGAGAACTGATGCATCGCCGCTTGATTCGCGAAGGCCACGAAATCGTGGTGGCCGAGTGCGGAAATTCCACCCTGGAAGCTGTGGCGCTTCATCCCATCGAGCTGGTCATCTTGGATCTTAATATGCCGGACATGTCGGGCATGGAGGTCCTGGAAATTCTGCGCCGCCGCTTTACTCCCATCGAGCTGCCGATCCTGATGGTTTCCTCCACGGATGATGTTCACGCCATAGTGCGCGCCATCGATGGCGGAGCCAACGACTATTTTACCAAGCCCGTGCAGTTCGAGTTGCTTTTCGCCAAGATCCGCCACCTTTTGCGTCTGCGGCCTAAGGTGGTGATCCTCAATCCGGAAGAGGATTTGCCGCTGGAGCTGCCCGGTTCCTACCAGACAGGCGAGCGGGTGGCCCACTACTGGCTCGAAGGCTCGCTCGGCAAGGGTGGCATGGGTGAGGTCTTTCGCGCTCAGGATACGCGCCTTCTGCGTCAGGTCGCCCTCAAACTCATCACCGATGAACCCAAGCCGGGTCAGGCTTTGCAGCGCTTCATCACAGAAGCGCGCGCCCTGGCTCGCGTGGATCATCCCGGGGTCGTCAAAATTTACGAAATCGGATTGCAGCCTTGTCGTTTCATCGCCATGGAATTGATCGAGGGCAAGCTGCTCTCGGACGCGCTCAAGGTCATTGCCGACATTCCCACTATCGTGAAGCTCTTCATTCAGCTGCTGGAAGCCCTGGAAGCCATCCATCTGGAAGGCGTGGTCCATCGCGACCTGAAGCCCCATAACGTAATGGTTACGCTCGACGGCCAGACCAAGGTGATGGATTTTGGGCTGGCTCGGACCGAGGTGGATCCGATGAAAGGAGACAGCCTTTACGGCACGCCCCACTACATGGCCCCAGAAGCTTTTAATCCTGACCTGGGTCACGTAGATGCGCAGAGCGATTTGTTCGCAGTCAGCGTGATGCTTTACGAGTGCCTGCAGGGCGAGCATCCTTTTCCCGCCAAGAATCTCGGAGAGTTGATCATGGCTCTGGCCAATCATGAACCCGAGCCTTTGGACGTCGCCGTCGATTTATGGCTGGCCATTCAACGCGGCATGCGCCGGGAAAAGCGCCTGCGCTTCGCCACCGCCCGCGAGTTTGCCCAGGCTCTGCGCCAGTCCATACTGTCTCCACAATTGTGAACTAACCTCGGGATATGAGAATCCTGTTGCTCGTCCTACTGTTCACCGTCTCGGCTTTTGCTCAGGAAAAGATCCAATGGTATGCCACCTGGGAGATGGGTTTGCGCCAGGCTCGCGCCAGCGGCCGGCCGATTCTGCTGATCGCGGCTGCCCCTCATTGTCACAATGTATCCGGCATCTGGTGACCCGGTAAGCAAGCTATGGACAGGAGTTTCCTGTCCCGACCCGAGGTTGTGCAGGCCTCGCGCAAATTCATCTGCATCCGTCTGGCCACTTATGAAAGCTTTGAAGAAGCGCAAATGCTGCGCGGCATTTTTCTGGGCGGGTCGGGTCAGGTGGAGAACACCACCTTCGCCCTGCTCAGTCCGGACGGCCGAACGCCGCTGGTCTATTCGGGACGCAGTCCCGACTTCGCCTTCGTCAGCTCTCAACAGATGGCCGCCACCATGGTTCGCATTTCCGAGCGCTACCAGGGACGGGCCAGCGGTGAACTGCCGGCTGTGGTCAACCTGCGCCTGGCGGTCAACGTAGCCGCCTGTGACGGCCTGCCGGTATTGGCTCTTACGTCCCCAGACGCCAAACAACTGCGTAACTGGCAGAGCCGACTGGCGGCCGTCGCTTGGGACCCGGCGCTCTTGGGAAAAGCCATCTACTGCCTGGACCAGAGAGCCACCCCAAAGCCCGGGTTGTTGGTGCTGGCGCCCGGGAAATTCGGACTCGACAGCCAGCCCCTGGGTTGGCTGGATCCAGACTCGGCGAACCTCGCGGCTGAACTTCAGAGGCTTTTGAGCAGCTATCGAGCGGCCGACAAGAATGCCCGCGATCACATTCTGGAGGGCAACCAGCGAGGAGTGTACTGGCAGACCCAGATTCCCGTCACCGATCCCCATAAGTAGGTTCCGGACCCTCGGGTGCGGAAACAGGGGCCCAATGAAAGAGGCACCCCGCGTCCTCGTTCTCGAGGACGATCTGATTATGCTTGAGACTTTGTGCGGGGTGCTGCGCTTTCATAACTACGACCCGCGAGCGGCCGAGAGCGCCGATACGGCCATCGAGCTAGCCAAGATTATTCCCTTTCATCTGATTGTGTCGGATATCCGCATTGGCGGCCCTCAAGACGGTCTGGCGGTCATGCAGAAGATCAAGAAATTCCAGCCCAAGGCAAAGATCGTCATGTTGACGGGCTACGCCGACGAAGATGCCGCTCGCCGCGCTGTCGAGATCCTGGTGGATGATTATGTCCACAAGCCCATCAAACTGCCGGTCCTGATGGAAGTGGTGGAACGGGTGCTGAATCCGCCGCCTCGCCAGTTCTCCCCGCTGGCCGGGCTGCGCAGCCTGCTGGCCGGCCCCATCAAGCTGATGGAGCAGGCTAAGGCCCAAAAGGTGCAGCGTATGCTGGGCTTGCTGGAACAGGAAAAGCACAAGGTCCTGCAGGCATTCTTCGTGTCGCTGCGCGCCCGTGGCCTGAGCAAGTCGGCCTCTCTAGAACTTTGGGATCAGTTAGAGAAGCTGGAGGCCGCCTGGCTGCAGCTGCCCGGAACCCCCACCGAAGAAGCGCTTCAGGGGATGGGTGTGGCCTACCGAAAGGTCTACGAGCGCATGGCCCACTATCAGAAGACCGGCAACGTGGCCAGTCTACCGCCGCGCGACGGCAAAGCGGTCTCCCGCAGCGGCTTTCAAGCCATGGTCGATATTGTGCAGGCCGGTCGGGTGGCTCAGGAAGAGCTGCTGCTCTTGCTGGAAGCCCGACTCAAGCCCGACAAAGCGGCCGCTCTGCCCCCCGCTTTGCAGGAGGTCTTACAGCAGCTAATAGGGTGAGATCTGAAAGACCTGCCCATGGGCGTCCTGGCCCTCCCAGCTAATCTCCACTCGCTCCCGCTCGTTCTCTTCGCGGTCCAGTCCGGCCACCCACACGTCGCGAATCTCCGGGTCGAGCTCTACGTCTTCCTGCAGTTGCCCCTGGCCGGGCACGCTCATGGAGGTGGGCAGCACCCGGTAGAAGTTGTGCGTGGTTTTGCCAGCGGAATCCAGGTAGCGCACGCGAAAAGCGGTCACCCGCAGGCTCTCTTTGGCCAGATTGGCGAACTGGAAGTGGGCCATCAGGCAGTCGACGCCGCCCAGCAGATTGCGTTTGAGCTCCAGGGTAAAGCTGCCCTGAAGCGGAGGAGCGACCACCGCTGGCGTCGCTGGGACCGGCGAGGCGGCCAGCGTCGGGCTTAGCCACGGTGAAAACAGACGGCGCGGGCCTTCCGGCAGTCGAGCCGCCAGGGCCTGGGCTCCACCCGGTAGCATGCGCGGTAAGTAGAGCAGAGTGGCCCCCAGGGCCATCGCGCCCAGCACTCCCAGGCCTACTTTCAGGTGACCGCGGTCTTTTTCGCGCACAAAAGCGACAAGGTTGAGCACGGTGGCCGAAAACCCGATCAGGCCGGCCACCACCGTCAGGATTTGAATCTCACTCATATTTTCATAGGGTCCCCCATTTCTCAGCGTAATACTCTTGCCGCTCGAATTTAGTTTCACGATCGTGGGCGAGGGGAGGTTCCTCCCTTAGGAATGTGGATATTCCCACCCATGAAGCAATCACTGCCCGGTCAACACGGCCTTGTTCGCATTCGTTGGAACGGTCGCGGGGTGCCCAGCATTCGCGCTCAGCACTGGGACGATTTGTGTTGGGGTCTTGGCTATGCACACGGTCGGGACCGACGTTATCAGATGGAGATGCAGCGCCGGCTGGCCAGCGGGCGGCTGTCCGAGGTTTTCTCCAAGCTGACCTTCCGAGCCGATTGTTTCGTGCGCAAGCTGGATCTGGTCGGTCTGTGCCGGCGCGAATTGGAACTTTACCGGCCCCAGGAACTGGCGGGATTGCAGGCTTACTGCGCCGGCGTCAATTTCCGTGCCGAGCGGCCCTGGGCCATGCGTTTGCTGGGGATGCCCCTGACCGAATGGACTCCGCTGGACTGCCTGCTCTGGGTCAAGATGATGGCCTTCGGACTGGCCGCCAACTGGGAACAGGAGCTCCTTCGTGGACAACTGGCCGCCACTCATCCGGAAGCCCTGGAAAGTTGGGGAGCCATGACCGCTCCCCCCGGCTTTCCTCAGGTATCCGGCCAGCCCACCCGGGTGCGGTTACAAGAGCTACGCGAGGAATGGGAGCTCATTCAGCAGAGCTTGCCGGCGGGCCTGACGCCGGCGGGGCCGGGCAGCAACGCCTGGGCCGTGTGCGGACGCCTGAGCGCCAGCGGCAAGCCCATGTTGGCCAGCGATCCCCATCTGGCTCCGAAGGCGCCCGATAGCTGGTACCAGGCCGAGCTGATCTGGCCCGAAGGACACGTGCTGGGAGCGACCATGGCCGGCTTTCCGGGGGTGGTCATCGGGCAGAATCGCAGTCTGGCCTGGGGAGCCACCAATTCCTACATCGACGTCCAGGATCTCTTTTGGGAGAAGGTTGACGGCAACGTGAGCGAGCGTTGGGAGGGAATCGGGGTGCGCGGCTTCGGCACAAAACGCGTGCTGGTTCAGTCCACCGAGCGGGGCCCTTTGTTGGTGCCGGTGCGCGAAGGCCATTCGCTCTCTCTGGCCTGGACTGGACAGCAGCCTGGCGAATTCTTCCGCGCACTTTTCGGGCTGAACTTCGCTCGCGATCTGGTGGAAGCTCGCCAGGCCATGCGCCACTGGGTCGCCCCCAGTTTGTGTTATGTGTTGGCCGACATAGAGAACATCGGTTACCAGGTGGTGGGACACATTCCGCGCCGCGGCAAAGGGACGGGTCTGGTGCCGGTGCCGGCTTGGAAAGAGGAATTCACCTGGCAAGGCCTGCTGGATTTCGAGGAGTGGCCCGCCCTGACCAATCCGGAGAGTGGTTTCGTGGTTTGCGCCAATCACGGCCTGGGGCCGGATTTGTCTTGGGATTTCAACAGCGGCATCCGCGCCCAGCGCATCGAGCGGCTCCTGGCTGCGCAAGGTCAGCACGACTGGCGTAGCTTCGCCAAGATTCAGATGGACATTTTCAGTTCGCCGGCCCGTCGTTTTGCCGACTTATGCCTGAAGTTGGCGGATTTCCCCCACCCCTGGATGCTCCGAGACCTGCGACACTGGGACGGCAACATGCGCTCCGACAGCCGGGCTGCTCTGCTGGCGGCTTGCGGGTTACTTTGCTTGACCCAGCTGGCTTTGCCTGACCAGTGGCGGGGACTTTTCCTGGGCCCCGATACCCACCATCCACTGCTTAAGCGTGGTGGGCATTTGTCCAGGTTGCAGCCGTGGGTTTTACACTGGGTGGAGGAAGATTCTGAGCGGCTGGCTCTGGTGCGCGAGGCCCTTCTGGAGACTCACCAGCGGCTCGCCAGGAAACTGGGACATCCGGGCAGCTGGAACTGGGGTCGTATGCACGGGCTGCGCTTACCCTTTGGACGCTGGCTGCCCATGGATGGAGACGCGGACACTCCCAACCAGGCGGGCTTTTTGTGCGACCGAGAATTGCCGGGGACGATTTGTCTGATCGGAAGCTTCCGGATGATCGCGGAAGTTGGCCAGCCCGAAAAATGCCGTAGCTGTCACTTTCCGGGGCAATCCGGGCGCTGGAATAGTGGCCATTACGGCGACGGAGTCGAGGATTGGCGCCACGGTCGTTACACCTGGTTGAGCGCCAGGGACACCGTCTCGAGCTAGCAAGCCGATGTGACATCGATCAATCCAGGGCCTCTAACTGATCGCGAAAATCGCCCCCCATTTTCACAACCAGGTCGTCGAGGTTGTTGGGATGGGTGGCGATTTTGCGTTCACATTGATCCAGGGCCTGGTCCACGCTTCCGGAGAGTTCATACCAGTGTCGATAAAACCCCGGGATCAGGTAAAGCAGGGCCAGATTGCCCAGCAGTGGCCTGCGATTGATCAAGGTTTTGCCGTGCAGTAGCGCGCGCAGATAGGCCTCCAGTGGCTCTTGAGGGGCCTTCTTGCCTTTTGGGGGAGCGGGCTTTTCACCGCAATGAGCCAGCAGGTTGCTGAACCAGTGAAGTTCCATGAGCAGCAACGGCTCATGCGGCGGTTCCAGGGCGGCCGCACTCCATTCCAGGTAAGCCTGCAGAGGCCGCCGGGGATTCAGGCTCCACTGAGCCAGCGCCCAGAAGCCCTCGGCCAGCCCCGGTTCAACGGACTCCCGCCCCAACAGGAACTCTTCCAACTGGCGATACTCGGACCAGCCTAGCCGGCTCTGTTGCCAGACCTTGACCCCGTCGCCTCCCCACAGGGGCAATGAGGACGCTATCTCCGCCAATTCCCGTCGGTAATCTTCCAGGGCCTCGCCCTGATTGTTTTGAATCGAGGGGCAGCTGAAGGAAGTGCCCACGAAGATACCGTCCGGGGTGTTGGTCAGCCGAAAAGGGAACTGGCGGCAGCCGCGAGGCTTGGCGGCGGCCCCCAGTTCCGAGTGGATTTGGCAGCGTTGATCATTCCCCAGAAAGTTGCAGGCTGCTTGAGAGTCTCGGCGCGCGAAGACCGAGCCGTCCTTTTCTTCAAGGCCTTTGCGGAAGGGGGTTGCCTTCAACTGCTCGGCCGTCCGGGGGTCGACCCGGATACGCCAGCCACGACAACAGCGGGCGCACTGGCTGCATGTGAATTTCTGGCCGGGCGCGAAGTGCCAGTCGGTCAATCGGCGGCGGGTTTGTCTTCGGACAACAACTGAGTCAGGTGATGATCGAGACCCGGGCCGAGCTCTCCAAAGGGGACTCGTTCCACGTTGTCCTGGCCCTCCATGATTTTGGCCACTTCGGGGCGGTCACCAGAAACGATCCGATGGTTGGGTACGCCTAGAAAGGAATCTGGTAGAAGCATGGTGTCATTGGTGTTGTCGCCAGCGGTGATGACCGCTTGCACGCTGGGATATCGGCGCACCAGATAACTGACCAGGCTTTCTTTGGAAATGTTGTTGGGCTCGATAAGGTAGATCTGGTGGCAGCTACGGTCGACAAACTGCTTGGCAGTCAGGCCGACGCCCTGCTTGGTGAGACGGTCTTCCAGTTTGCGGGCGAGCTTGCGGGCAAAGTCCCGGTGGGCCGGGGTCAGCGGTTTGTTGACGTCCTTGAAGTCAGCTCGGAACATGAGCGTGGTCTGGTCCTTGGTAAGCGCTACCACAGCCACTTCCCCTCTTTTCCCGCCGGGAATGGGCGCGACAAAAGCGTCCCGTTCGTGGTGCGGGGGCGGCAGGGGCACGGCGCAGCGTTCGAAGCCAAAATCGTTCAGCACACCGTGGGTGGCCCGCATGACCAGTTCGGTGTTGAAACCTCCTGAGCGGCGCGAGACTTCCTGGTCCCAATCGCGGTCGCTTTCGTGAACCTTCAGGCCGGTGAGCCATTCCTCGGTCGGTTGGTTTTTACTGTTGATGTAAACCTGTTGTCCGCCGTTGGTGCCGATGAACTGCATAGGGACGCCCTTGAAGAATGGCGCCAGTTGCTGAATCTGGCTCAGCCCGCGGGCGCTGCACAGACCATTGATGGTCTTTCCATCGTATTTATTGAGAGTTTCCTTGGTGCGTCCCAACTTGTCGACGTCGGCCACCTGATTGTAGCTTTTCCAAGGAACAAAGGTGTCGTCAATGTCGGAAAATACGAGAACACTCGGATCGTTGGGCAAGCCTGTAGGGCCGGGTTTGCGGAAGTCGCAGCCGGGAGTCAGGAACGAGGAAAAGAAGCCCTTCAGGTCCACGTGTGGTTATTTCTCAGCATCGGTGGGGAATCCTCTACTTCTTGCCTTGAGCCAGGCGTTGGGCCTCTTCGGCCGCCGAGCTGTAGCCCAGGCGAGCCAGGGCGGTGGCGGCCTGAGCGTAAAAATTGCGCCCTTTGTCCCATTCGGGGTGAAGTTGCAGCACCCACTTGAGGGTTGAGTAGCCGAGTTGGGCGGTGGGGTATTTGTCGGAAAGCACCAGTTGCAGTTCATCAGGCCGCAACCTGGTGGCCATTAGAATCTGATCCAGGCTACGCTGAGCCAGGCTTTCGTCCATCTCGCGCAGTTCGCGCTTGGCGGTAAGCACGCCGCTGGAGGCCAAATAGCGGATCCAGTTGTTGCCTCCCGGGTGCTCTATCGCTCGGGTCAGCCAGGTGATCGATTCCTCATAGCGTTTCAGTTCGCCGCACAGGTTGCCCATGCTGGAGTAGAACTCGAGCAGGGTGGGCGCGAAATCTTCGGAGCGAATCTCGCGTTGTTTGCCTTCGAAGGGATAGACCACCGGGAAGTTCTTGCTGTCGGAAAGGAAGACCATGTCGCCGGCTGCCTGAGACCACGCGTCGTAGGCTTCTTTGGAATGTTTGAGCACCCGTGCCACATAGCCTATTTCATAGAGAAAGTTGGCTCGATAGTAGCGGGCCGCTCGGCCCCCTTCGTCCTTGCCCTGGCAGAGGCGGTCCAGACTGGCTTGCACGCTCGTGTATTCGGCCTTCATTCCGGCAAAATCGGACTCGGTCAGTTCCTGGGGCTGGGTATCGTCCTCAATGTCGCGCAGCCGATTGTAGGCTTTGACCGCCTCTTCCAGAGGGGTAGCGGGGACGCACCAGGCGGGACCGCAGAGAACGGCGGCCAGCGTGAGGCAGACGAGCATTCGCATTGTTTGCTCTTCCCAGCCCACCCGGTCCGGTCCTTTGACGCAGGATTAACATGGGTTTCACCGCCGGCGGCTCGGGGAGGGCTACACTCGAGGAGTGAACGCGAGCGCCTTGCCCCCAACAAAGTGGACGGTCATGATGTACAACGCCTCTGACAACAACCTTTATGCCTACCAGGTCAACGACTTGAAGGAGGCGCAGGCGGCGCAAGTGGGGGATTCTGTGCAGTTGCTGGCCACCGTCGACCACCACCCGGTGGGAGGAACAGGACAGCGTCTGGATCTCAAGAGCGGCGAAGTCAAGGCTCAGTGGCCCGACCTGAACATGTCGGATCCCCAGAATCTGGCCGATTTCGTCGAGTGGGGCATCAAGAATTACCCGGCCGAAAACTACTGGCTGGTGATCTCCGACCACGGCGATGCCTGGAAGGGGGCCCTCGAGGACGAACACAGTCAGGGCTGGATGAGTCTGCCGCAAATCCAGGGTGCGTTGGCCCAGGCGCGCGAGAAGACGGGGCGCAAACTCGACGTCCTTAGCTTTGATTGTTGCTACATGGGAAGTCTGGAGGCGGCTCACGAGCTACGCAACGAGGCCGGCTACATGGTGGGCTCCCAGGAAGAAGTCGGCTACTATGGCCACGATTATACCAGTCTGCTGCCCGCTATCGAGGGCAAGAATCCCCGCCAATTGGTCGATTTTCTGGTCGAATCCGGGTCCAAATACCCCGAGGAGTTCCGGACTATTTCCGCTTACGACCTGTCCAAGGTGGAAGGGGTGACCCGGGCGGTGGGGCAACTTGGAGCCAGTCTTTCCCAAACCCCGCCAGCCGAGCTGCGGGCCGCCGTGGATCGCACCGCAATTTTCGGAGAGTATCATGACGTCGCAGACCTGGCCGAGAATCTGGCTCAGGTCTGCCCAGCTGCGCAACCGGCTGCTCAGGCGGTCAAAGAAGCCTTGTCGCAGGCGGTTGTGGCCGAAGCTCATCGCCCGGATTGCGCTCGGGCGCATGGCTTACAAATCGAGACCAAAGTGGACAGCGAAAAGGCTGGCTACGCGGAAACGGCCTTCGCCAGGGACTTCGGCTGGGATCGAGCTATCGCTCACCTGCGTTCTTGATGTTTCAGGCGCCGACGGCGCGGCCGAAAGCGTCGTACCAGGAGCATCGCGATCGGTCCAAGCAGCGCGAATCCGACTGCGCGGTAAGCCAGATAGTTAAAGGCAGGGTCGCGCTGGGCCGGGTCGGGAAACCATTGGCGGGTCAGTTGATCTCCAAGGAGCAGTAACAACAGGCTCAGGGCCGGCGGAAAAGCCAGCAGCGCGGCCAACTGACGTCGGTAACTGGCGAGGTTGCGTTCCTTGCGGGTCCTCAGGGCCATCGGAATGAGCAGAAACAGAGGCCAGAAGGTCAGCGTTGAGACCAGCTTCTGTAGCTTTTCCTGCGCTTTGACCGGTTGGGGGCGAGCCTTGGGAGTAGGGGAGGGGGCTGGCCGTGGAGAGGGCTTATGGCCAGGCACGAAGCGCAGCAGTTGGTCACTGCGCTGGTAGGTTTTGAGCCATTCCTTGAATTCTGGCGGAGTCGGTCCCGGTCCCAAGTCTAACCAGGCCAGGGTGGCCGGGATGGTATGGGCCACCACCAGTGTTCCTTGCCAGTCAGGCGCCGTAAAGGGCAACCAGTAACTGCCCCCGTGAGGAACCTCACTGTAGATCAGTTGGTAATTCTTGCTCTCGGGCACCAGCTGGGCAAACCACTCGCGAGTGGACGGTGGGTCGGCCACGCCGGGCGGTAGCAAAAACAAATGCCAGACCCGCTTGTCGCGGACGGTGACATAGTGCCAGCGGTCGGGCGGGGTTTCGGCTTCTTTCTCCCAAACCGCCCCCGGCAATTGTCGTAAACTGCCCCACTCGAAGAAGAAACGCCCGTCGCGCAGCTGGTCCGGTCCCACCGGTCGCCAGCGAGGCTCACCCCAGACCGCCACGCTCCAAACCAGAACCAAGAGCCACTTGCGCACTCCCCAGCCTTCGGTCCCCCCCTCGCTTCGCCCCTGCGCTGGTCCCGCGCCCTTCCGACCCACCAGCGGCGATTGTCTCCGTTCCCGTCGTCAGGGTGACTCGAACCGGGCTTCTTTGTTCCATCTTACTCGCCATGGAGGTATTATGTGATGTGAGTTCAAATCACACTACATAATTAACCGAGGAGTTAAGCGATGTTTCTACGCAGGATGGGCCGAAAAATATTGTTGCTCCATAACTATCGCGATGGGACGGGCAAAGTGAGGCAGCAGCGCCTGGGGGACTTTGCCGGTGCGCAGGATGCTGCATGTCAGTTGCGTGATGAAAAGTGGCTGCAGGAGCTCAAGGCACTTTATCCCGACTTCAGATTCGACCAGGAGCGGTTGCTGGAGCGCGCGCGCACCCTGCAGGACAAGCCCCCGCCGCAAAGAGTCCAGAAGGCGCGCAGCCGCAACCTCCACCACATCATTGAGCGCACTCTGCTCACACTTCAGCGCTTGCTCGAAAAGGCCCAGGACCCGGAACTCGAGCGACGAGTCGTTCAGCAACTGACCCGGACTTCCAGGGCAAAACGGGAGGTCGAACTTCGCGCGTGGGTGCGCGCCACTCAGCCCCCACGTAGAAGCTGCTGGCATCGCGATGATCCCGCCGCTGCCGCACATCGTCAGGCGATGCAACAAGTGGTCGAGCATTTCGAGGGCGCCGGACAGTTCGAGGAGGCATGTGTCGCCCAGGCGGAACTGGCCCGAGCCTTTCCCGACCAGCAAGCCTGGCTCGATCACGGCGTGCTCTTGCAAAGGTTGGGGCGCTGGGACGAGGCCATCCTGGAATACTCCAGGCTGCCTTATCGTGATAGCCTGCGACACTATCAAATCGCTTCGGCTGTCTGTGCGAAAGGGAATCCAGAGGAGAGCCTGGAGCACGTGTTCCGCGCCCTGACCTGGGACCGCGATGTGGCGGAGGGCCTGCTCAAAATCGAAAAGGGTCTGGAGCCTACGAAGGGCGCCGAGTATTGGCAGCGCCTTGGCCGCCTGTGGACCCCGGCCGGGCGCAAATTCTTGCTGGCGGTGTATAACCAATCCCTGGTCAAAATGGGTCTGGGTCGGGCGGCCCGACGGGGAATCAAGCCTCGCCGGCTCTTCCGTGGGCACGCCGTGACGGTCATTTTGGGGCAGGCCCGCGATGGAGTTGCCTACCGCAAGCTCCCGGTGACCCGCGAAATCATAGATTTCTGAGCCAGAAGGATAGCTGTTTCTCGGTTTCCGACTCGGCGCCCACGTCGGTCCAGGAGAAGGAGCAGCGCCGTTCGGGATGGTGGACATAGCCGCGGGCTCGCCAGAAGGGCTCCAGAGAGCGGTGACCGGCTCGGGGCTCCCGCTCTACGGCGCAAAAACAGCACCGCTGGAAACCGAGCTGGCGGGCGCGCTCTTCGCGCTCATCAAAGAAGAAATGGCCCCAGCGCTGGCCGCGATATTCTGGCAGAAGCACGGACTCGCCCAAGTAAAAATAGTCCTGGGGTCGCTCAAAGGGAGCGCGAAACTCGGGACCTTCATCGGCCAACGGCAAACAAGTACTGGCTCCCACCGCCGAACCGCCGTCACGTAACACCACCACCCGGCTGCCGGTGGAGCGCCAGTAGGTGCTCAGATACTCGCGTTCGTAATCGAAAGTGCCTTCATAGAGATAA
>JALHOV010000019.1 GCA_022842865.1 Vulcanimicrobiota bacterium
TGCACAACTTGAAATACTATACCTGGGTGGAACAGCAAGGCAAAAGTCACGCGGAGATCCAGGCCCAATGGTTTCAAAAAGACTACTGGACCTCGATTCGCAAGCTGGTGGACCAGATCGACCCTCTTATCAGCGAGTTCAACCAGCGCACGGGACTGGCCGACGAGCTATGAGTCTGGACGCAGAGGCCATGCTGGAGGTGAACCGCAAACTCATCTTTGCGGCCGCCAAACAAAAGAGACAGTCAGGGGTGGAGAGCCCCTTTGTTGTTTCCGTGGCAACTTTCGGCCGGGGCGTGAAACAAGAGATGCTTCAGGCGCTGGAGCCTTACCGCCAGGCCTTCGGCCACAACCAGTCCCTGGTGGCCGCGCCGCCGCTGGAAACAGTTCTCGAGTGGCTGAAGCAAACGCCGCCGATCGTCGACCAGGGATTCGCCGTGCTGGGATACGCCTTTGGCAAAACGGTGGTGCAGCAGTGGCGCTGGGACGAGGAGGATGGGGATGCCTTCTTCTAAGAAGCCCAGCAACGAGGTAGCCACTTTAGCGCCCTCCGAACTGGCCAACTGGGTCGATCATCTCTTCCAGGGACATCTCAATCGGGCCGAACCGCTGCTTCACGAGGTCTTTGAGAGCATTCTCTGGGCCGCCAATCAATACGTCCCCTCGGAATGCGGTTCGATTTGTCTGAGTGGGTTTCCCGACTCGCCGGAAGAACTGGTTTTCGTCGCTTCCTTCGGAGAGAGTTCCGGCTTAATTCCGGGCACCCGGCTGATGAAAGGACAGGGCATTACCGGCAAAGTATTCAAGACCGGCAAGGCCCAACTGCGGAACGACGTCTCGCGCGACCGAAACTTTTACTCGGGTGTGGACGAGCGTACCCAGTTCGTGACCCGTTCCATTCTCTCTGTTCCGATCGTGTTTGACGGCGAGGAATGCGGGGTCCTGAGCCTGATCAATCGGCGCGGTAAGCGCGGCTTCCGACGCCACGACCTGCGCCTGATGGAAATTTTCTGCGGCTACCTTTCCACCTCGATTCGCAATAGCGTGGATTCGGCTTTTCATCGCGAAATGGCTCTCCGCGATTATCTTTCGGGCCTGCGTAACGACCGCTACTTCTACAAGCAACTGCTGGCCGACCTGGAAGGCTGTGAACGGTATGGCGGAGACTTGAGCCTGATTTTTATGGACCTGGACCATTTCAAGTCGGTGGTGGACGAGCACGGCCACCTGGTGGGCAGTCAGGTCCTGGCCGAAGTAGGACATCTGCTGGCCGCTACGGTGGACCATCCGGGTTGTACTCTGGCCCGCTATGGGGGTGACGAATATGTGGTGGTACTGCCGGGGGCGGACGCCGCCAAAGCGCTCACGGTCGCCGAGTCCATTCGAGTTGCTATCCTCAACGGCGTTTTTTTGAAGGAACCCGGAGCAGAAGGACGCCCGGCCCTCCATTTAAAAGGACACTTTTCTGCCAGCATCGGGGTCGCCTCCTACCGGGACAGCGAGTTCGAAGAGCATGAGTTCAATCTGGCGGTGCGCCGCCAGCAATTGATTCGTATTGCGGACGAAGCCATGTATCGCGCCAAGCGTCGGGGGAAGAACCAGGTCTGTCTGGGGAGAGATAAGGCACCACATTGAAAAACCTGGATACCGAGCACCTGACGCCGCGAGGAGCCTCCTCGTTGCCCAGTTGCCCCGGAGACATCCGAGTCCACCACTGGACCTCCAAAACGCTGCATCGCCGCCGGCCCGTTCTGGTCTATCTACCTCCTGGCTACAACACCGAGGATCCGTGGCGTTACCCGGTTCTATACGTCCACGATGGCCAGAATATTTTCGATCCCAAAACCTCCGCTTTTGGAGTGGACTGGGGACTCGGCCCGGTGATTGAAAAAGAACTAACGGCTCAAACCATTATGCCAGTCATCGTGGTGGCCATTTACAACACCCGCTATCGCATGGAAGAATATACGCCAACCGTAGACTACCGCGAACGCGGTGGCAAGGCCAAAGAATTCCTGAGCGCCGTGGTCGAGGAACTCAAACCGTTCATTGACGCACAATATCACACCCGCACCGACGCGGCCTCGACGGGCATTATGGGCTCCTCTTTGGGAGGCCTGCTGGCGCTCTACGCCAGTCAATCGTTTGCTCACGTTTTCCAACGCGTGGCCGCTCTCTCGCCTTCCCTGTGGTGGTCCGGACGCGACCTCATCAGTTCCATTGCAGGGGCCAGGCAGTTCCACAGCCCTTATCGTTTATGGCTGGACATGGGCACGCGCGAAAGCAACGAAGACCGCAATCGCAACGGCGTTCCGGATGTACTCGACGACCTGCGCATGCTGCGCTACGTATTGTTGGGCCGCGGCATGCAAGAAGGGCTTGATCTGCATGTTGAGGAGATCTCCGGCGCCTCGCACACCGAGGCCGACTGGGGACGTCGCGTCGATAGGGTTCTTCGTTTTCTCTACCCGGTCGAAAGCGGCTCGCCCATCCCCGACTCCTAGAGGACGTTTAAGCCCGTTTCCCCCCGGGTAGACCGATCCTTGGTCTGCAAAGGAAGCCACAGGGACTTCTAGCAAGGCTTTTGGGGGATGTAAACTATGGTCGCCTGGATGACAACTTCAGAAAATCGCGCGCTCGATGACGCCACGCGCAAGGGTTACCTGGTCTGCCGTCGAGACCAGCGCACGCTCTCGGATCAATACGCGCAATACTGCAGCGCGGTGGGCTTGCCGATGTTGCGCGTTGAGCGGCACGGACGACAATCGCAGGTGGTCATGCAATGGCCCAAAGCACTGCCGGTTTTCCGTCATGAGCAGCAGTGCATTCTGCGAGGTCTTCTGTCCGAGCCCGGACAAACTCCACACCTGCTACCCATTGTGTTCCGATACGGCGCCTACAGTGCATTCTCGAGCCACGAAGTCGCCGTCGATTTGGCCGCCCTGGTGGCCAGCTGGATTCAGGAGCAATTCTGAGCCTTCGTCTCTGCCCGGCCTGCTCTCAAGTCGCGATGCTCTCCTACCAGCACCAGGGGCTGGAGGTTGACAGCTGCCCGGAGTGTTTTGGCATATGGTTTGATCGCGAGGAACTAAAAGAGTTTATACAGCGCCCGGAATTGGCGCAACGGCTGTCTGAGGGGGCGGCCCAGGCGACACCGACCGGAGGCGGCGAACGCCTCTGCCCCAGCTGCCAAATCCCCTTGAGCGAGAGCTCCCTGGGTGAAGTGGCCGTCGACCTTTGCTTTCGATGTCGCGGAATCTGGCTGGATCAGGGGGAGTTGGATCGCGCCGTGGAGCAGTATCGCCAGGGACAGCGCGGAAATCTGGTCGTTCTCAACCAGATTGCCGAAGGGCTAAGGGCCGCGCGAGGAGGTTAGCGATGAAGGTTTCAGTAGTGGCATTGGGCGGCGACGGCACCGGTCCGGAGGTCCTCGAGCACAGCTTGAAGGTATTGGGCGTAGTGGCCGATTGGAGCGGCATCGATTTTCAGGTCGAATCCATCGAGTGCGGCGGTCAGTTTTACCTAAAGCATGGCCATGATTGGCCAGCGGGCTCCGAACAACGCTGTTCTGAGGCCGACGTCATCTTGCTCGGTGCAGTGGGTTGGCCGGCTCCCGACGGCTCCGGCCCGGTGACCATGAGCGATGGGAAGATGGCCGGATGGTCGCCAGTTATTGGCAATCGCATTCGCCTGGACCTCTACGCCAACATTCGCCCGGTCAAGCTCTACGAGGGCGTTAAGCAGCGCATTCACGGCAAGCCCCAGTCGGTCTGGCAACCGGGCCTGGTCGACATGATCATCCTTCGAGAAAACACGGAGGATCTTTATTCCGGCATCGGCGGCACGCTGCGTCCCGGGGGCAAGGACAAGGTGGCCGTGGACACGCGGGTCATCACCTGGGAAGCCAGCGAAAAGGTCATTCGTAAGGCCTTTGAAGTTTGCCGCGGCCGCACCCAAGGCGCTCCCAAGGACGGCAAGAAGCGGGTCACAGCCGTAGTCAAGGACAACGTGCTGCAGGGCTGCAAGCTTTTTGCCAAAGTTTTCCGCGAAGTGGGCAAAGAATATCCGGAAATTGAACAGGAAACCGCCATCGTCGACGCCTTCACCCAGTGGCTGATTGGTCAACCGGAACACTACGACGTGGTGGTAACGACCAATATGTTCGGCGACATCGTCACCGACCTGGCCAGCGTCCTCCAGGGAGGGATGGGAATGGCGGTCGGCTGCAACACCGGCGATGATCACGCGATGTTCGAACCGATTCACGGCTCCGCCCCTAAATATGCCGGTCAAGACAAGGTCAATCCCCTGGCCATGATTCTTTCGGTCAAAGAAGCGCTGGCCTGGCTGGCCACTCGCCCCAAATTCACCGCTCAGGCCGAAACTCTGAATCAGGCTGCTCAGGCTCTGGAAACGTCGGTGCAAGAGGTACTGAAAGAGGGCAAGGTACTCACCTACGACCTGATTGGCGAAGAGAAAGCCAGCTCCGGCAGCCAGGTAACCGAGGCCGTGATCGAACGCCTGCGCGCCCACCTGAAGAGCAAGTCGGTGGCGTGTCCGTAAGTTAACAACTTCTCCCGGCAGGACCCGGATGGATCAGGATATGGTCGGGCTATGAATCACGACGAAACCAACCACTTCATCTGGACCTTCCTGGACCTTCCTCAGACGGATGGCGCAAGCGACGGACAGTTGCTGGGCTCACCCATCTAGAGACATGCGTCTTCCTTCTAAAGTCCGCAACGCATCCATGTGGCGCGGCGCCAAAATAGGCGCCGTCAGCCTGGGGCTGATCGGCTTCGTCGGGGGCATCACGGTCTGCGTCGCTTACCACCTGCCTTTCCCCCCCATCGCGGTGACCGAAATGGGCGTGCTGCTGGGAGGCTGCCTGGGCGCGATGGCCGGCTATGCCTGGTGCTATCCGGCCGGGCGCAGTGCGCTCAAAGGCGCATTCGGCGGGGCGTCTGTGGGACTTGTTCCAGCCGGCCTGTTCTATGGCAGCATCTCCATCACCATCTGGCTGGCCTGCGTTCTCCTGGCCGCCCTGATAGGTTACCAGGCCATCTGTTTACCCGAGAAGCCGCAGGAATCTGACTGGAAAGTTCGCTAGTCGTCGCTCTTTTCGAGCAGACGATACTGGCCGTCACGAATCTGCACCAGATAAGGAGTGCGGCGATCAAGCCGCCGGCCCGGAGCAAAATCACCCGAAACCCCCGGGTAAGCCGGTAGCTTAGCCCCAATTTCCTGGAAATACTCGGTGAGCTTTTGACGGTCGAAACCCACTTTGGTGATGCCGTCGGCAATCAACATCAAACTGTCATAGGCGTTCGCCTCCCGATGCGAGGGCCGCAAACTGCCGAATTGCTGAGTGAAAGCCGAGGTGAATTCGCGAATGCGCTGACTGTCGGCGTCGGGATGGAAGTAAGTAGAAGTAAGCATACCGTCGACATCCTTACCGCCGCTCAGCACAATGGAACTGGAAAAGGCCACCACCTGGGTGGCCAGGGGTAGCCTGGGATGGCCCTTGCGTAGCAACCGGGTGAATTGCAGAACGATATCACTGCGATACTCGGCCAGGAAAACGGCGTCTACCGAATTCTCGTCAATCACCCGCATCTGGTCGGCGAAGTCAGGAGCCGCATTATTGTAGGGCAGTTCGGGAGCGACCACGTGGCCGCCAAGCTTGGCAAAGGCCTCTTTGAACTCGTCACTTTCCGAGCGTGAGATAATGCTGTCCTGCGCGGTGAACACGGCCACCGTCTTCCAGCCGCTGTGCCACATGTAGCGGGCAATGCACTCGACGCGCTGCTGGTCGCTATCGGATGCGGTAAAAATGTGTTTGCCGATTTCCCAAACGCGCGGATCCGAGGCCGTAGGGGCGAGCGCGGGGATGTCTCCGCCTTCAAAGACCGGGGCGGTGGCGACCACCTGCTGAGAGGTCCAGGGACCCAGAACCACCTGATACTCCGGGTCGTTCTTGATGCGGCTGGCCATCTCGATGGCCTGGTCGGGTCGACTGGCGGTATCGTAAAGATCCAGGTAGATGAGGTGCCCGCGCACGCCGCCGCCCTGGTTGATTTGTTTCTGGGCCATGGCCAGTCCCGGATAAAACTGAACCCCCTCGCGGTCGTTGCCGAGAGTGCTGGTAATGACCGGAATCTTGTAAAGCGGCTTTTTCTGAAAGGTCACGTAAGTATTCTGACTTAGAATCTGCGCCTCAGCGTCCTCAGGATAGCGAGTGATCAATCGGTCCAGCTCGTCGATTGCCTTGGCGTATTCCCCGGCGGCGACCAGGCTGCGAGCCTTAGCCTTTTCGTCGGCAGTCGCCGCCAGGATAGGAATGAGTGGGTCTTGAGCCGTCGGTGTGGGGTTCTTCTGGGCCCAAAACTGCGTCAAGCCGAGCGAAGCGGCCGCCAAAAAGATCAGCGTCGAGCTCTGCAAGAAGCGCAGCAGCCAGCGAGGAGTGAGAGAAGGACGCTCGACCGGAGTGAAGGTGGGGGGCGCCAGGGCGGCGCTATCCGCCAACATTTCCGTGGCGGCGGGCTCGGAGGAACCAGAGCCGGAGCCCGCCGAGCTGGGCGCAGGCTGCTTGGAGAGCCAGAGCAACAGGTCGCGGATGAGTTCTCCGGAATTGGCGTAGCGCTGAGAAGGCTCGGGCTGCAGGCACTTCAGCACGACCGCTTCACAAGACGGGTCCAGGTTGGGACGAAACGGACGCAAGCGTTGAGAACCATAAACCGGGCTGGGCGGACGACTGGTGAGCACGTAAAACAGCGTGGCACCCAACGAATAGACGTCGCTACGTTCGTCCGTCTGAGCTGCATCTTCCCATTGTTCCGGGGGAGCGTAGCCGACGGAACCTGAGGCCTGCGTGTCGCGGCGCTTCTGGGGATCAAACTGGCGGGCCAGTCCGAAGTCCACCAGCTTGATGTGACGGTCCTCGGTGATGATGATATTGTCCGGTTTGAGATCGCGGAAAATCACCGGCTTTTCCTGGCGATGCAGATAGTCCAATACTTGGGACAGCTCCAGCGCCCAGCGCATGGCCTGCAATTCGGTGGCCTGGCCCTCGCGCTGGATCAACTGCGCCAGGTTCTCGCCCTCGATGCACTCCATCACCAAATACTGCTTGGACTCTTCGATAAAGTAGTCCACGATCATGGGCAGGTTGCGATGACGCAATCGGCTCAGCATCTGGGCTTCGCGCTTGAAGCTTTCCTCGATCTGCTCCTGGGAGGCCGGATCGAAAACCAGCATCTCTTTCACCGCCCAGCGTTTGCCTGGCAAGCGCAGGTCCTCGCACTGATAGACCGCCCCCATGCCACCTCGTCCCAGAAAACCGGTGATGCGGTAGCGGCCCTGAAGCACGGAGCCCACTTTGCCTGAAATTTCCATCGGCCCCCCGCTTCGCCGCCACTCCTCTTTCTCTTCCATTTAGAAACCTTTCAGCGCGGGTCGCTAGGATGAACCCATGCAAATCGGCGGCCTGAAAACTTCCACTCCCATCACCCGGACCCAGTCCCAGCCCATCGAGCAGACGGGCGGAGACCGCTTCGATTTCCAAAAAGACATGCAGGATCAGTCCACCTGGCTGGCCCAGGAATGCCGCGCCCGCTTCGGCTGCAGCCCCAACGAGCTCATGAAAGGCCCCAACGGCTTCGAGCGCTTCAACCAGCTGGCCGTGGAATGGCGCACCGCCCACCCCCGCGACTGATAAGAATCCCGCCAAAGCTAGACTGCAATTCGTAGGGCGCGACCAAAGGTCGGGTCCCCTACGAATTGGCGTAGTTCGCTCTCAGGCGAACTACAGTTGACAAAAGGGTACGGCCCGTTATATACATGTGGCCTTACATTCTAAAACCATTCCGGAGGAACCGTGTCCGACCGCAATAACCATATGGATCGTGACAACGACAAAGGCTTCAAAAAGCGTGGTGGACGTCGCCCCCGGCGTAAGGTTTGCTATTTCAGCGCCAACAAGTTCACCGCGATTGATTATAAGGACGTAGGTCTTCTGCGCCGCTTCGTCAGTGAGCGTGGCAAGATTCTACCCCGTCGCATTACCGGCACATCAGCCAAATGGCAGCGTCAGTTGACCACCGCTATCAAGCGGGCCCGGTTCCTGGCACTGTTGCCTTACTGCGATTAATAGCCCCGTTGCACACAAAAAGCTCGCCTCACGGCGAGCTTTTTTGCTTTCAGGGCGACCCGCAGCCGTCGGGCTGGAGAAGGAGCCAGGTAATCCGCGGCAAACTGGCGAGGCTATGTCAAAAATTCGCCCTTTCGCAGCTATTCGTCCTCATCTCGACGTGGTCAACCAGGTGGCTTCGGTGCCCTACGACGTGGTCGACCGCGAGGAAGCCGCCGCCCTGGCCCAGGGCAATCCCCTCAGCTTCTTGCGCGTCTCGCGCGCCGAGATCGACCTGCCCAAAGAGCAAAACCCTTACGGGGACGAGGTCTACTCTCAGGCGGCCGGCAACTATAAAAAGCTACTGGACGACGGCCAGTTGACCCAAGAAGAGCAGCCTTGCCTCTACGTCTACCAGCTTCAGATGGGTGATCAGATACAGACGGGCGTGGCCGCCGCCTACTCGGTGGACGAGTACGACGCCGACAAGATCAAAAAACACGAGAAGACCCGTCGCGAAAAGGAAGATGACCGGACGCGCCATATCGTGACCCTGCGCGCCCAAACGGGACCGGTTTTCCTGACCTATCGCGGTCGTAAGGCCATCGATGAGCTGGTCGAAAAAGTCACTCGGGGGGAGCCGCTCTACAATCTGACCGCTGCCGACGGCGTGCGCCATACCGTTTGGAAAGTCGGCGACGCCCAGACCCTGGTGGACGCCTTCGCGGAGGTTCCCGAACTCTACATCGCCGACGGCCACCATCGCGCCGCCAGCGCCAGTCGCACCCGCGCCCAACTGCGCCAGCAAGCTGGTTCCAACTGGACCGGTGACGAGCACGGCAATTACTTCCTGGCGGTGGCCTTTCCGGCTGACCAGTTGCGCATTCTTCCCTACAACCGCCTCATCAAAGATCTCAATGGGCACAGCCAGGAAGACTTCCTGGCCAAACTGGGCCAGGTCTGCAAAGTGACTCCAGGCGCCGACCCTTCCCCGAATCAGCGAGGACGGGTCAGCATGCACCTGGGAGGCCAGTGGTACGGCCTGGAGCTCAAAGTTCCGGCGGACGCCAAGTCGCCCTCCGACAAACTGGACGTGGCCATCCTTCAGGCCCAGGTGCTCGACCCGCTGTTGGGGATTAGCGATCCTCGCACCGACAAGCGCATCGACTTCTCCGGCGGCATTCGCGGCACGGGCGAGCTGGAGAAGCGCGTGCAGGCCGGGGAGGCCGTGGCTTTTTCTATGTTTCCCACCTCCGTAGAGGAACTGATGGCGATTTCCGACGCAAATGAAATCATGCCGCCCAAATCCACCTGGTTTGAGCCCAAGCTGCGAGACGCCCTGCTGATTCATCAGGTATGAGCAACTTCATCCTGGACAATGCGCTGGTCCTGACCATGGACGACCAGTTCTCAATGGTTGCCGACGGCGCCGTGGCCGTGCGCGCGGGTCAGATCGCTGCAGTAGGCAGCAGTGCTCAGGTGGTCGAGCAGTTCCCGCTGTGGCCGCGCTACGACCTGCAGGGTCGCGTGCTCATGCCGGGCCTGATCAACTGTCATACCCACCTGCCCATGAGCTTGTTTCGCGGCCTGGCCGACGACAAAGAACTGATGGACTGGCTCAACAACTACATTTTCCCGGCTGAGGCAGCCACTCTCAATGAAGATTTCGTGCGCACCGGCACCGCCCTTTCGCTGTGGGAAATGCTGCGCGGCGGCACCACCACGGTGGTCGACATGTACATGTTCGAAAAGGTGGTGGCCAAAGAATGCGCCCGCATCGGGATGCGCGGCGTTTTTGCCCAGGCCATGATCGACTTTCCTACTCCGGAATACCGGACCTGGGAAGAGTCCCTTGAGGGAACCCGGCAGTTCATCCAGGACTGGAAGGGCCATCCGTTGATTATCGGGGCGGTCGGTCCGCACGCCCCCTACACCGTCTCCCCCGAGCATCTTCGGGAGTGCCACCGGCTGGCCGAAGAACTGGACGCGCCGCTGGTCATCCACCTGTGCGAAACGCGTTCCGAGGTCGAGTTGATTCAAGAGCGCCACGGCCGCACTCCGGTGGACCATCTGGACCATCTCGGCTGCTTGAGCAAACGGCTGGTGACGGCCCACATGGTCTGGCCCCAGGACGGCGAAATCGCTAAATTGGCCCGACACGGCGTGGGAGTCGGCCACTGCCCCCAGAGCAACGCAAAACTGGCCTGCGGAATCGCACCCGTAGTCAAGATGTTGCAGGCCGGGGTGCACGTGGGATTAGGTACGGATGGCTGTGCTTCCAACAACGACCTGGATATGTGGCAAGAAATGCAGACGGCCAACCTGCTGCAAAAGCTGAGCTGCAACAGCCCCACCGTGATGACGGCGCGCGATACGCTGCACATGGCCACTCTGGGCGGTGCCCGCGCGGCTCACCTGGATCACCTGGTGGGTTCCATTGAAGTGGGCAAACGAGCCGACCTGATCGTGGTGCGCCTGGACGCTCCTCACCAGACGCCGGTTTTTGACCCCATATCCCAACTTTGCTACACCACCAAATCCAGCGATGTGACTCAGGTCTACATCGAGGGCGAGCTGGTGATGTCGGACGGCAACGTTCCGGCCATCGAAGAAGCAGAACTAAGGCTGGCCGTGGCCGCAGAGGCTGAGCGCGTCCAAGCCATTTTGAGGAGGTAGATGATCATGACCGTTGATGCAATGCTGTGCGATGCCGCCACCGTGCGCGAAGGCCTGTTGAATGTTTTAGGAGCGGGCATCACTCGCTTACACCGCGAGCAATTCCCCGCCGCCATGGGCACCCAGTTGGCGCTGTTGCTGCATAGCACCGCCAAGGAGATGGGCAAGAATCACAAACTGGTCATCACCGTGACCCACGAAAACAAGGAAAAGATCGCCGAGTTCTCGGTTGACTTCAGCGTGGCCGCCAATGCCGGCGCCAAGTCAGACGAGACCATCACGGTACCGCTGGTGGCCACCTTCGCCCAGCAAGTGCTCCCCCAGCCCGGTACCTATCTCATCGAACTCAACATCGACGGCAAGGTAGCCCGGGTGGTGCAATTCCAGGCAGGACTGGCTCCCAAGCCGGCCGCCATGCCCGGCTCCGCTCGCGGGTAGATTCCACCGTGGCGGCGAAATTCTCTGAATGAGCCGCCTCTGGGACTTCGTCCAGGGCCACCGGCAACTCGATCCCATCGAACTGCAGGCAGCCCTGGACGAAGAAATTATTCCGGCCACAGAGTGAAGGGGCCCACCTCGAGCACTGTGCGCCCGGAGTACTCGACCCGCACCAACAGCCGGTAGTCGGCCGCCAGCGCCCAACGTAACACGGTAAGAGCCGGATCCAGCCCTTCGCTGATGCGCAGATTCAGTCGCTCCAGGGTCACCAACTGGCCATTCAAGCTGCCGTCGGGCAACACGTAGTCGTTCTCCCAGCCCAAATTCTCCACCACTTCCAGGGTGTTCTGGCCGGGCAACAGCGACACGGGGGTGAGCTCGGCCGTGCAGGGCAGGCTTTGACCCACGTGGATGAGCGGGTGAAAGCGGGCTCCTCGCTCCCCCATCAGCTTGACGCCCAGGCGGGTGGTGCAAACGGTGGCTCCGGTCTGCTCCGGAAAAGCCAGCCAGCTCGATCCCGGGGCCAGGCTGCGCGGCGGTCCGGAACGCACCACCTCGGGATGATACCTGGCTCCCAGCACCACACAGTGCTTGGGCTCAGCGGTCCGCTCCAAAGCCACGCCCGGGAAACGCTTCTGCAGCCATTCAGGAATCAAGGGGTAGAGAGAGCCCAGGCCGCTGAGCACGATCAGATCCGGCTGAACCGGGCCTTCCGGCAGGCTCAAGCGCAGCTTTGGTTCGATCTCCGGATCGATCAAGGAACGCATCGAATGCTCCCGCTTCAACCGCTCCGCCTCAGCTTTGCGCTCGCCCTCCAAATGAGCAGCCAGCAGGGCGGTGATGTCATTGCCGCCAAACCAGCGGTCGCCTCCCACGTGCTCAACTTCGACCGTGACCATAGTCGAGCGGCGGCTGTCCACCTTGAGCAACGCCACGTCACTGGTGGTGCCGCCAAAATCATACAGGAGGAGGCGCCACTCTCGCTCCGGCCAGGCTCGCCCGGCTAAAAAGTCGTAGGCGGCCGCCAGCGGCTCGCAGATCAGCTCCAATCGGCAATCCAGCCGCGCCAAGAAGGCCTGGCGCAACAGCTGAATCTGACGTGGGGAGAAGGCCGCCGGATGAGCCAGACAACAACGCCGCAAACGCTTTTTGGCCAGAAGCGGCGTCTGCCCCACTCGGCGCCACAGCGCTTCCAGATAATCAGCCAAGACTTCTTCCGGGCTACGCTCGAGAATCTCTTGAGACGGCAAGACGAGGCGAAAGCGAAAGTCGGGCAAGCCAAGATGCCGCTTGGCTTCCATTACCACGTTCGGACCCGGCAGGGCGGTCGGCTGGGGGTCGCACTCGGAAAAGTAAGCCAGACCGCTGGGGAGGCAAGAGCTGTCTCCCTCAAGGTTCAGTTGGGTGAGCCGGCCCTGCTCATCAATGAGCGCGGCCGTAGTGGTAGTACTGCCCAGATCAATCAACAGCCAGCCGGCGTAGTCGGTGCGCTCCGGTTTGACCATGTCGAGCAGTAAGCGCTGACTGCGTCCGTCGCGCAAAACCAGATCCAGCCAGTGAAGCCCGGGGGTCCCCTCGCCCTCTAGCTCCATTTCTAGATGACCGCGTCCTTCCAGAACGGTCGGGAAGCGAGCCGACAGGCCAGGGATCGAACTGTCCAGCCGTTCAATTTCCACTGCGCCCTGGTGAGAGTGCAAGGGCACCGAAAGGCGCGGCTGGCTGGTGAGGCACCACTCCAGCCGCTCCGGCATCTGCAGCTGACCCGCCCAGCGACATTCCAGCTGGCTTTGCAGCAAGAGCTGGCCCACACGCCACTCGACCGCGCCGGTCACAGCCGGAGCCTGCAAGTCCAAAATGGGGCGGGAACGCTGGCTCAGCACCAGCGGTAAGCTCTCTGCGCATTGCCAGCCAGCCGGCAGTTGGTCGACCCAGAGCGCTCCACTGGTGACCCGCAAACGGCCCCTGATCAAGCTTTGCTCCGGGTTGAGCAAATCGCTCTGCCAGTCCAACTGGGCGCTCGCCGGGGGACTGCTCCAAATCGTCAGCTGGCTTTCTCCCAGTTGAACGAGGCCGGGTAGCCCTTCTTCGGCCGTGTCCAGCACCTGAAAATCCATTTCCACCCTCTGACCCGGCTGCAGCGGGGCGGTCGCTGGAGAAACGCCGCGAAGCCAGGCGGGCAGGCGCAGGTTGTCCAGTTCCAGCGCTCCACTTCTCCCCAGATAAGTCACCGCCAGGCGGGCCTCCCCCACAGACAGAACCTCGGTTTGCTGGCCGAGCGCGTCGAACATGCGCAGCTCGACGGGAAATTGTCCGTGGCCACAGTGGGGACAGAAACGGTCCTCAGCCGTGAGCTCCCAACCTTCGCAATCGGCTCCCAGACAACGCAACATGATTACAGGCTGGCCCGAACCATGTCCGCGAAGCGATCCTGATGCTGCTCGTAGAGACGGCTGGAGCAGATCTTCTTTTCCATCTCCGCCAAGAATTCCAGGTCGCTACCGCCGCCCTCACTCTCCCACAGTCGTTGCTTATGCTGAGCTACGCTGCCTGCTAATCCAATCAGGGGTTCTAGCTGCTGGCCATGCAAGATGGTCTCCAGGGCCAGACGGCTCTCGACCAACATCTGGTCGCGCAGGCGCGGCGCCCGAGTGAGTCGCGCGATGAGACGATGGCGTTCCCCCAAAGGGTGGATGCGGGCGCCTCCGACGTGTGGCTGCCGCCAGATCCAGTCCCGACCGTCGGGCTGCAAAACCCCGAGCAGCGCCGACAGCAAGAAGGCCTCTTGCGACTCGCGCAGGGCCTGTAACTCCTGGCGGCTGAGCACGGCCAGGTCAGTAAACTGCTGGTCAAGGCAGTCAATATGCAGTGATTCCCCCTGGGTGTAGAGATGCAGATAAGCTTCTCGCCAGCTTTTGAGCGACACCAGGTCGGCCACCGTCAAGCCGACCGCCTCCGAGAAGAAGATGATTTCGTCGCTGTGGGCCATCGAGAAGTAGTGCGTCAAACCCGGACGCAATTGCACCATCTGAGCCTGCAGTTTCTCCACGTTGCGCTCCGCCTGGGATTTGTGCAGCGGCCCGCTGTTCGGCGGCAGGCCGGGCAGGGCCACCAGGTGGTAAGCCAGGCCCGGGTCGATCGAGCGCGAGGACAACACACTCTGCTGGATGAGCGGAGCAAGGGCCTTTTCATAGCGCGGATAAAGCAATAGCAGCGCGTAGTCCCTGGGAAACTCACGGAAAGACTGGCGGGCTCTGTGCAGCAATTCGTGCCGGAAAGGCTCATGGGTCAGGCAGGCGGCCAGACCGCCCCCCTCTCGAAGCAAAGTTCGGGCCAACCGGGCCGGCACGTCGGCGGCCAGGTAACGGGGTAGCACCTCATCCCACACCAGCGAATCCTGGCAAAGATTGTGGCAGCGGGGCACGACCGCGTCAGGTAAAGCGGTGCTGGCTTCCAACTTCTCAATCAGACCTTCCAGTTGCTGGCCCAACATCTGTAGCTCCTCCACCAACTGTCCCGCCGGTTCCTCGAGCTGCAAAGCCAGAGCCAGGTCTCTGCAGAGCAAAAATGCCTCGTTGTGCGCTTCTTGCATCAATCGGGCCAGAAACAGGCCGGGAGAATCGTGGCTGCCCAGGTGCATTTCCAGAATTCGCTGCACGTGATAGCCAATCAAGAGGGACTTGCGACCATCCCAATTGCTGCGAGCCTCAGCCCGCGAGAGTTCAGCCAACTGCCGGGCAATTTGGCCGGCCATTTCGCGCTGCAACTCGATCAGCGTGCCGGCCTGGCGGCGAAAGCCTTCGCCCCACCGTCGCAAATTCGCGGACGCTTCGGGAACCTTCGACAGAACCTGACGCAGCCCCCAGTTTTGCTGCTCCACCGAGGCAAAGCAGAGGGCCCGTATCCGGTCCAATTCTTGAGTCAAGATATGCTGGCGTTGGAAAGCCAGCTTGGGAAGAAGCTCCTGTTCCAACCAACGCTGGCCCTGCTGCAGCAACAAGGTCAAATGGGTGGAGCGACTGCGATGGCCCCGCTGCACCGAGCGCCAGCTTTCCAGGCCCCAGTTCTGCACCTGTTGGCTGAGATTAGGCCCCGTATCGCTTTCCAGCAGTCGGGAAATCCACTGGCGTTTGGTGCCCCGTTCTTCCTCCAGCAACTCCAGAAACTTGCCTGAGGCGCTGCCCTCGGCGGCCGCCCCAGAACCCAGCAAAGATTGCAGCGCCAGGGAGCCCAACCGGGCCGAGCATGCTTCGCCGATGGCGCCATAAGCCAGGCAAAGGCGACTTTGACTGATCTGAGAGAAGCCCCGGGCCCACCTCCGCTGCAGCTCTTCGGGTAGGGAGTCCGACCAGGGGGCGGTCTGCGTCTGGACATTAAGGCGCAGGCTGCGCCGATGCTCCCCCAAATCGGCGATCAGCAACTCCTTACAAAGATAATCGGCGATGAGCTCCTGGAGTTCTTGGTTGGAGCCCGTTTGCAAGGAACACCCGTCATAGGCCGGCCAATTTGGGCGCACCGTTTTGCCCGGCTCCCATTCGGCCGTGAAGCCGTGCTTCTCGAAGCTGTAGTGGTTGAGTTCTTTGAGCAAAGCGTAGCTGTTGGCTTTGTAACGTGGCGATCCAGACTCGTCGAGAACGACCCAACAGTGACGGGTGACGGCTGCGTCCGGCACCAGATCGCGAAGCAGAAAACCCAGGTCGATCAGCATCCCCGAGCCCCCCTCCCCGCTGGAACCGACGACGTGCACCACGGTAGGTTGATCAAACTGCATCTGGGCGACCAGGCCGCGCTGACGTAAATCGGGAGAGTTGAGCAATCGGGTGGAATTCTCCGGGTCGCGCAGACGACTCAAGCTCTCGACCAGGGCGGCCCGCAAACCGACATAGTGAAAAAAGAAGCGCATGCGACCGGCGGGTCGGCTGTCGGCCAGAGCACTGGTCAGCTCACCCAGCGACGACCAACCGGGGTACCACCAGCGATGCACGTGCGCGAAAGCGGCTCCGCTCAGCCGGCGCACCACCTTAGAAGGCTCGTCGAGGCCCATGGACAGGCGCGAGAGGCCACTCTCCACTTCCCGCGGACCGTGCTGGTCATCCAACCAGAGCAGCGCCAGACTAGGGATGTCGACCTGAGCCCCGAACTGCCTGACCAGTTTGCCGCGAAGTTGTCGCAGCACGGCGCCACCAGCGTCTCCCAGCCCCACAATCAGGGTGGGACGTAACTTCAGAGATTGGACATCCGCTTGATCGAAATTCATCGGGGATGCAGGCGGGCTTCTGGCTCGCGACTGGCCATCCTGCCGTGACGCCGAGCGCCCAGCTACCAACTTGCGCCCGATGTGGCGCGGCTGCGCAGTTGCTGGCCAGCTTTTGCGCCGGCTGCGGTCACGACTTCCGCACTTGCGCACAACTTCCCGAGCAGACCCAACTGCTGGAGAATTGGGCCCAACCGGAAGATGAGCCCATCGAGTGCATATTGGGCAGCCATAACCTGCTGGTGGCCCTGCGCCAGACCGGTTGGGCGGACTTCTGGTCGCCTTACCAGGCGGCTCGCTTACAGCGCTTGCCCGTTCAGGCGGAGGTGGAAGCAGCAGCTCTATCCGACAACTTGCTGGTCACGGTCAGCCGAAACCGGGTGGAGGTCATTCACCTGACCCCGGCACTTCGTCAGGATCCGTGCCGTTATGATCGAGGCAGCCGTTTTGAAGCTCCGGGCCCCCTGGCCTCGCCACTGGCGGCCGCCGGCCGGAAACTGGCCTGGGTGGCAGGTTCGGAACTGGTCTGCCATCAGGTGTTGCCGAGCGGTTTGGCGCCGGCCTGGAGGCGCCCTTGGAAAGGCAACTGCGGCGCTCTGGCCTGGAATGAGCAGGGACTCTGGGCTCTTCAAGGGGATCGGCTGGCTCTCTACCGGGCAGAAGACGGGGACCGCCTGCTGCATTTGCAACTTCCCGCTTCGCCCTTGAGCCTTAGCCTTCAGGGCCGGGAGGCCTGGGTATGTGGTCATCAGGGCGAACTCTGGCTCTGCCATTCCGGGGCCATTCAGCGTAACTGGCCCGGACGCGGAGAGACCTGTTTTAGCTTCGCCACCAGCCCGTCTCACGTCATCCAGTGTTCCGGGCGAAGATTACACGTCCTCAGTCAGCGCTCCGGCCGCCAACATTTGCTGGAGGTCCCGCAACCCTGCGTGCTTCCCCCGGTGCTGGGACCTCAGTGGGCTGTGCTGGTAAGTTATGAAGGAATGGTCTACCACCTGACCCTCAGTCAAGAATATCCGCGGGTGGCTCAAGCCCGACGTCCCTTCAGCTCCTTTGAGCCGATTGTGATTCAGCCCGTGCTGGCGGGACCCCGACTGTTTTTAGCTGGCCCGGAAGGTCAGTTGGCCGGCTGGTTGCTCTGAGGCTCCAGAGGCACAAAGTCGATAAGCAAAATGTCACGATAGCCCTCGGAGTCGCTTTCAACAGGCGAGGCGCTATGCCAGAGTTTGCCCTGAAAATAAAGCGTGTCCCATCGCTTTAGCTGCAGCCAGTGGAAAACCGGCCGCTTCTCTTCATCGTAAGCGGTGAACACGCCGCCGCGAACCTGTCTACGGCCGATCAAGTGTTGCAACGTATACGTTTCAGCGTCTCTGTGTACGCCTTCGGGAGTGGGCAGGCCAGGACGGGAAGGCCGAGCCAGGATACGAACACAGTGGATACCCACCTGCCAGTCGCCCCGCAAACCCAGGGCGTGGGCGTCTTGCAGGATGACGGCCTGCAAAAACGGGTTGGCCAACACCTCGGGAAGGATAGGAGCGAAGGTGCGCTGCACCCCGCCGTTGAGGGGATTATCAACCAGCTCCTGATAGATACTGTTGCCGGACAGCAGGCCGAGACGGCCGTCCCGCCAGATGAATCGGCTGTAGCGACGGAATCGGTAACAGCCCCCATCGGCCATGTGCCGGTCCTGAACCAGACTTTCCCAGCTGGCCACGAACTGTTCCTCACCTGAAACCAGGGGAATCGCCCAGTGAGAGGCTGGAATGGCGCTCCAACCCGATTGAGCCAGTTCGGAGGCGACTTCAGCCAACACGCAGATCCACCGGCAGGGGAAGAGGCCCCGGCCAGATCGGCAGGCGGTTATGCCGCAGAGCCAGCCAAAACTCTCCGGTCAACTGGGCGATGGCCTCCATGGCCGGAGCCACGGCCAGCCCGATGCCCGCAAAGGCCATGTGGTCCGCGCCTTCCAACACAGCCAGAGCCTTGCGCCCGGCCGGCATAGCCTCGTAGGTTATGATGCGCTGTTCGAAAGTCACTCCGGCCGGCATACCACTGTCTTTGGTGCCTGTCAACAAAAAAGCCGGCAAATCGAGTCCCGCCAGCCCCCGGCGGCTGACCACCGAATCAGGTGGTTGAGCCGACATGAGCACCACTCCAGACCAATTCTGTGCGAACTGCCAAGTTTGCGCCCCGTCGGGCAGCAACGCCTCCACGCCCAGCGCGGCCAGGGCCGTGTAACTGCCGAAACTGTGGCCGGCCAGACCAGCCCAGCCTGGGCCAGGGGAGAGCAGACGCCTGACGTAGGCGAGATCCTGGGGTCGGGCTTCCAGTTCCGCCTGGTTTTGCACGGCCCGGCCCACCGCCTCGGCCAGTTCCGCCTGGCGCATGCCAGGTTTGTGGATGCCCTTTAAGGTTTCGGCGTTGCTGCCGACATGCTCGATGACGGCCACCTGAAAACCAAGCCGGCTCCAGGCTCGTCCCAGATAAGCATAGCCCGCTCGACCGCCACCAAAACCGACCGAGAAAAACAACCAGCCCAGAAACTCACCCTGATGAGGATAGAGACCTACCGGAATGGCCCGTTGTCTAGCCGTGTCAAAAAGATCTAAAGTTTCCATTCCGAATTCCGATTCGCAGGGGCACTCAACGGAGCCTGTCAAGAGATTGGCGAACTTTTAGCAGGGACATGGGGGGCAAGGGTAAAGGCGTCCCCAAGGTTGGGGGCTGAGGCCGCGTAGCCCTCATGAGATTAAAGGTAGAGGACGAAATTGTCGTGAGTTCAGAACAAGTAGAATATATTTGTCCGCAGTGCCGTCGGCGCACCGTGGTCAACGCCAAAGAGGGCGAAGAAGAGACTGTCTTTTGTCCTCGTTGCGAAATTGACATGAAGCCGTATGTGAAGACTTCGGAGATCGCCGCGGCTGCCGCCAACGCCCCGTCCTCCAGCGGAGGCGTCAGTGCCGCCACCAAAACCAAGGCCAAAACCACCAAGACTCGCAAAACCGCGGCCACTGGCGAGGCGAAAGTGCCCAAAGCCAAGGCCAACCGCACCAGCGTCAAGGCGGCCACTCCGGCTCCGGTGGTTGTTCAGCCCGATTTCGGCGACTTCCGTTGCCAGTGCTGCGGCTTCCATAAGACCGTTCCGCTGGGGACCGAAAAACCTGCCGGTGGCTGGCGTTGCCCAAGCTGCTTTGTGAAACTGGCCTGGCTCAAGTCCTAGTAGACCCATCGTGAAAAACAAGCGCTCCTCGGGGCGCTTGTTTTTTTGTGGGCGGGTAAAAGTTTGTTTTTTCGTAGCATTTCGACCGGGCGCCAGTGATACCGTGGGACCAACAAAAGTGTCGGTCGCGAACCGCCACGGAGTCTCTGGGAGGACTTTTATGCTGCTAGCCTTGCGCAGTTATCAGAAAATTCAGTCGTGGCATCAGGCCGAATCCTGCTGTTCGGCGGGGCCGGTGCAAAATCTCGGCACCCACAGGCCGAACCCCAACATCAACATCACTCTGCCCGAGTCGGGTCCCGGCTTTCGCACCTACAACCGCGAAGAGAACGGGGTCGACCAGGTCGGGCTGCCAGAAACCGTCGCATTCATCCAGCGCCTGGGCGCGGAATGGGAAAAAGAGAGCGAAGTTCCCTTCCAGGTCGGCGATCTCAGCCGCGCCGGCGGTGGGCCCTTCCCTCCCCACCAGGGCCACCAAAACGGCACCGAGGCCGACCTGCGGCCCTTCCGCAAAGACGGCGCCATGCTGCCTACCAACATTAACGATGCCAGCTACGACCGCGCCAAAACCCGACAATGGTGCCAGTTGGTCAAGCAGATGGATCCGGAAGCGACCATTCTTTTTAACGACTCTCAGCTGATCAAGGAAGGGCTGACCCGCTACTACAAGGGCCACCACAATCACTTGCACCTGCGTCCGAGCCTGAACAGCGACTCCCTGGACCAGGGCTGCTAAGCCGGCTTCTTCCGCAAACGGACGATATTCCGTTCCTCCCGGCGCTCATAACTGAACTCGTCAAAGAGCTTACGTGTAAGGTGAATGCCCAGGCCACCGATACCTCGCTCTTCCAAACCAGCCTCGGGCTTCACCTCCGGGCCCTCGAGCAGTGGGTTGAAGGGCCTGGCGTCATCTTGAAGCTCGACTTCGATCCAGCCGTCTTGGAGATCCAGAGACAGACTGAGCTTGCCTGTCTGTCCCTCGGCATAGCCGTAGCTCACGGCGTTAGTGAAGAGTTCTTCGATGGCCAGATGCAAAGCGTTGGCCACCGAGGGTGACAGGTGAAAGGAGGCGGCAAATCCCTCCACGGCCGAGGCCAGGTTGTCCAGCTCGGCCATCGAGTTGGTCACCTCCCTGCTGACCAGACCTCCTGGTCCCAAATAGGTCAAAACCAAGGCAGTGATGTCATCGGCTTGAGGCCCCCCGGCTTCGAAAGCACGCACTTCGCCGAGCAGATTCTCCACCAGCGAACGCGGGCGCAAGTCGCTCTGGCCAGCGAAAAACCTGCGCATGCGTTCCTCCGTGTAAAGCTCGGAGGCCGGGTTGTGCGCTTCACTAATGCCGTCGGTGTACATCACCAAAGCCTGACCAGGTTGCATACCAAAACTGCTGGTCTGGAAGGCGACGCCCTCGGCCACGCCCAGACCCATTCCGCGTGTGCGCGGCAACTGCTCGGGCCCCTTGTTGGGCGACAGCAAAAAGGGCAGATTGTGCCCGCCGTTGGAAAACTCCACCTCACCCGTGTTGACGTTCAGAATGGCTACAAATAGGGTCACGAACATGCTGGCTTCGTTGTTTTCACATAATTCGTCGTTGAGGCGGCTCATCAACTCGCCCAGTGGCAGTCCCTGGCGCGCGGTGGCTTTGATCAGGGTTTGGGTCACGGCCATAAATAGCGCGGCCGGCACACCCTTGCCGGATACGTCCCCAACCACGGCAAAAATTCGCTCATCGTCCAGTTGGAAGAAGTCGTAAAGGTCGCCGCCCACTTCTCGGGAGGGCTCCAGGGTCGCATAGATGTCCATTTGGGGTAGCGCCAGGAAGGCGGGAAACTTCTTGGGCAGATGCTCATCTGGATATGCCGGGCGACCTGCAGTTCGCCCTCGATTCGCTCCTTGGCCGCGGTGGTCTGGCGCAGATGCAGGACGCTCTGCTGAATCTTGCTCTCCATGTGCAGAAACGACTCGGCCAGGGTGCCGATTTCACCGGCCGAGCGGGGCACCAGCCGGGCCAACTCTTCCCGCTTCGGAAAATCGGTTTCGAAGTCGTGTTGCGAAAGGGTACGAGCGCAGTCGGTCAGCACCGTGACCGGCCCGGTGATGCGTCGCACCGCCAGACTGACCAATCCGAGGCTCAGCAGGAAGACCAGGCCAATGGCCAGGCCCTGCAAAGCGGCCTCGCGCAGGGCGGAGGCATAGACCTTCTCCAGATCCATACCGACGTGGATGTAGCCGCCCACGCCGGCCATGATCGGTGCGGCGATGTCCAGACGGCGCTGCTCCGGCCCCAAATCCACCCGGGTCGCGGTGATGTTCGTTGGCGATACGGGCAGGTTATGGACTTGACTTGGAACCTGCGGAACGAAGGTGTGGCAGACGGTTTCCCCCTGGCCGTTATTCAAAAACAGATAGGCCACGCCCTCCAGTGACAGCGACTCGTCAAGAACGGCTTGCACGGTGGCCAGATCGCGATTGACCAGCATCTCATCGGAGTTGCGCGAGATTCCCTGCGCGATGGCCCGTCCCTTATTCTCGCACTCGCGAAAGAGGTTGGCGTAGATACTCCAAATCGAGAGTCCCACCGTGATGGTCAACACCACCGTGAACATCAGCGAGGTCAACCATAAGGTTTGCCAGAATAGCCCTGCCCGTTTCACTGGAGGGCGACCTTTAAGCCGGAAACGACTGCCCTCCAGTTCGACAGCGGCACAAACTGGTCGCCCTGAACGCGCGTGAAGTAAACCGTATGCAAGCCCTGATGCTGCTGGTTGCCAAAACTAACGTTGGACTCCAGACCGAGGTTGAAGTCGTGGATGGACTCGGCTGCCTTGAGAATATGCTCTTGATCGTAAACCGGTCCACTATGGCGCAAAATTTCCGCCAACAGCTTGGCGCACAAATAGCCTTCAAAGCTCACGAAACTATAGCGCAGCGGCTGATACTCAGCCCCCCCCGCCCCCACCAGCGAGGCGTCGGGCATCGGGGCACCGGCGTCCATGGCCTGGCGATACTCCCGCACCGCCGCCAGACGGGTGTCTTGATAGGTAGGCACCACCTGGCTGTTGACCAAATACCGAGTATAGTCGCGGCCGGTTTTCTTTCCCTCTTTGAGCAGCAACGCCAGCATACTCTCACTGCTAACAAAAGACAGGTTGGCAATCGGAACATTCCAACCCTGATTGCGCGCATCTCGAATGAAGCCGGCGCAAGGTGCGTAAGTGCCGACGCAGATGACGTGATCCACGCCCGCATCCCGCAGAATTTTGACCTGGGTGGCATAGGAGTCTTCGAATTTGGAGCCTCGACGATAGGTGGCTTCCGCACCCAACTTGAGCTTGCGCTGGTTGAGAGCACGGCGGGTGCCCTCCCAGCCGGACCGCCCGTAGGCGTCGCACTGATAAAAAATTCCGGTCTTGTGGCAGCCGGCGCTATAGAGATGGTCGATGAGGCCAGCCGTTTCCTCCTGGTATGAAGCCCGCAGATTAAAGCACAAATCCTGATAAGGCGGCATCCTCTGAGGCTGGGCGCCGGTGAAGGGGAACATGAGCAATTGGGAACGCTCAAAGCCCCCTTTAAGCAACGGTAAGACCCGGGTAACAGTAGGAGTGCCCACATACCCGAAGAGCAAGAGCACCTTCTGCTGGTTGACCAATTCGATCGTATTCAGCACCGCCGGTCCAGGATTGTAGCCGTCATTGCGGACCACCAGCTCAATCGGGCGCCCGTTCACGCCGCCGGCTGCGTTGAGCTTGCGGAAGTAGGCCTGAGCACCTCGATACAGCTCGATGCCGAGAGCTCGCGAGGGCCCTTGGAAAGCGGCCGACATCCCGATGCGCAACGGCTGGGCCGCGCAATTCCAGACCAGCAAGAAGAGGATGAGTAGGGGTCGCATCGGCGCAGATTCCCGTTAGGAGCAGTGACCCCCCCTCGGCTGCCAGAAAGAGCCGGAATGGAAATCAAAGACTCCGAGGCCAATGGCCATCTGGTGCTGGCGGTGGGGGGACGATTGGATGCCAACACCTCGGCCGTTTTCCAAGAACGCTTGCTGGCCGAAGTGGAAAAGCGCCCCAACTCCCGCATTATACTTGATTTGACCCCGCTCAACTACCTGAGTTCGGCCGGCCTGCGTGTGTTGCTGGTGGCCGCCAAGAACAGTAAGAAAATTGGATCCGAAGTGCGTCTGTCCGGCATGCGCCCGCACGTGGAAGAAGTTTTCACCATCTCGGGTTTTGACGCGCTCTTTCAAATCTTCCCCACCCCAGAGGCCGCCGCGAGTAGCAGTTAAGTGGGCGACCATCTCAAGGCACTGAACGCCATCAAAAAGTGGCTATGCCTTGTCTTCGCCTCGGGTTGCGTAAATTCGGGCGGGTGGTTGGCAGCCGCCAAGTTCACCACCCACGTGACCGGTTTTGCCACCCTCTTCGGTATCCATCTGAGCCAGAATCACTGGGTGGAAGCGCTGGCAATTAGCTCGATTCCGGTGTATTTTATGGCCGGGGCCATGCTTTCGGCCTGGCTGGTGGACCGGCGCATCCAGAAAGACCAGCCGCCTCTATACGGTTTGCCTGTGTTACTCTCAGCCGGCCTGCTGGCTGTCGCGGCTCTGGGGGGAGAATCAGGCTGGTTTGGCATGTTCGGAAAAGGCAGCGCGGTCAGCGAAGAGTATGTGCTGCTGCTCGTGCTGGCTCTGGCCAGCGGCTTACAGAACGCGGCTGTGACCACGGCCACCGGAGCGGTCATGCGGGCCACCCACATGACCGGCCTGACCACCGACCTGGGGCTGGGGTTGGTGCGCTACTTTTACTTGAGCGGGCCGGAGCGGCGCATCGAAATTCGCTCCACCATGGTGCGTACAGCCACCCTGATCTTCTTTCTGGGCGGGTCGGTGGCGGGGGCCTACTTCTTCCTGACGATGCAATATCAAGGCTTCCTGGTGCCGGCTGGCATCTCTTTTGTGGTGGCGCTGGCAACCACCCGCACCCCGGATGACGATACCGATCTAAGCTGAAGCGGCCTGAGGAGGTGCCTGGCGCAGGTTAGCCAGCACGTTGCCCACGGCCGGACCGGCGGGAACATAGGCCTGCAGATACTTTTCGGCCACCAGGGCCTTTTCTTTCAGCTGAATGGCCGTGCCGATTTTGTAAGCTCCCAGGGCCGCGCCGGCGCCCAGGCTCACCCCCAGCGCGGGCAGCATGGGCACTCCCACCACCGGGGCCAACATTCCAAATGTTCCGAACGTCAACGCGCCCAGGGCCGCGCCGGCGGCCATTTTGCCGCCCGTGCCCAGCGGGTTCTTCTCCAGCCAGGGATCCAGTTTCTTGTTGATGCCCGCCACCATCTCATCTTGAGCGTTGCGAGTGACCTGACGGAAAACCGGACCCACCACGGTGCCGGCCGGGGCCGTTACGGCACCAGCGGTGATGCCTTCCACCAGGGCCTGAGCGGCCAGTGGGTGACCTGACAAGAAGTAAGGAACGGCGCTCAGGGCACCTAATGCGGCGCCACTGATGGTGCCTAAGGCGGCTCGCCCGACCGCGGTCTGGGCCCGCCCACCGATGCCGGCTCCGGCCGCGCCGGCCAGGGCAGCCAACGGGTTATGAGTGTACTGGGAAGCCACCAGACCGGCGGTATAACCCCCGTAGACGCTATCGCGGGTGACCGCGCGACGCGAACCACCCAGGGTGCCCACCGCTCCGGTGAGACCGCCCAAAATCGAGTATCCGGCCACGCTAGCAGCGGTGATGGGCTGGCCCGTCAAAAGACTCATGGCCACCGTAATAGCGGCGGCGCCGACTGCGCCACTGCTCGCGCCGGCGGCCAGCGCCAGCGGAAAACTCTGATATTTAAAACCGACCTTGGTTCCTACCATGCCGCCTACGGCACCGGCTACCACACCGGAAATGGCGCCGTTGAGGCCGCCCAGCCGGGCTCCTGAAATCAATCCCTGAATGCCGCCTGAGAGTGCCCCGCCGTTACATAGGGCATCCACTTGAGCGCTGCTGCGCGGAACCGGGATATCTCCAGCGGTATCACTGCCCGGACTCACCTTTGAAGGCTTGGGCTGAGTAAAGGCGATGACGGACCTGGCTGCTTCGGTTACTTTCACAATCCCAATCTAGGCCTTGACCATGAAATTTTCATGAAGGAGGGTTGATGTCGCTCGGTTCGGGACCTCCGGGGTCGCGGAAACCGGCGGCCGCCTTGTGCCCGCCGCCGCCAAACTTGCTGGCCACGGCGTTCACGTCAAAGCCACCGTCCTCGGAGCGCAAAGACCACTGCTTCTTGCCGTTCTCCACGAAGCTGACGGCCGCGAAGGGCGCGTCCGGATACTTGGCTCGCAACGCCTCGCCGACTTCGGAACGAATCTCCGGAATGCACTGGGCCAGGGGAACCTTGTAGCCGGCAACCGTGCCCATCACGGCCCGCTCGGCCGCGCCATCCACCAGTTGCTGCTTGTAGCGGGAGATGGCCGCGCCTTCCGACTTGAGGTCCTGGATGTCAAGATTTACCCAGATCTTGCTGTCCATTTCGTAGGAGCCAAGGGCGGCGCTGACTTCCCGGGATTTGTCCAGCTCAAATTTCCATAGATCGCGGTCTTCCACATACTTCAGGATGTCCGGCTGCGGCTTATCGGGGTTGAAATAAGCCCAGGAAAGACCCGCGCCGGCGCGCTCTTGCTCAAAGACCACGAAAGGCAGCCCTTCCAACTGCTGGCGGGCTTTTTCGTGGTGATCGAGCACTACCAAGCCGGCAACCTTGGACTTGAAGTCGAGAAGCTGCTCGCGCGGGTAGGAAAAATCTACGATGGCGACCTTAGCATCGGCCGGCAACTGCGGCGGGCCATCTTTGTAGCTGACCGGAATGTATGCCGCCTTGTCGCCCAGCGCCTGTTCGGCCGCAAAACGAGCTCCGAACCCGTCCCAGCACTGCGCGTGATAAAGAACGTGGGTAATTTCCTCGGGTCTGACCGGCAAGGCGTCGATGCGTCCGCGCAGCTCGGGTGTCATATCCAAATAACTGGCCGCGGCTCCACCCGGCAATTGCGCAGTGGCTTCGATAGCCGACTTGAGCGAAGACCTGGACATACAGCAAGGACAGCCGCCCCCGTGGGTTTTAGCCGTCTGGGCAGGTGGCGCGTCAGCAATCTGGACGCTATCCGCCACCGTAGCTTCCCGGGTGGGCGAAGCCGCCTTGCGGTGCTGGCGTGCTGGCGCCATCGAGGCGCCCTTGAGCTGTGAGCTGATCTGCATGGCAACAGTCTACGAGTTCGGGCTGAAACTCACCTGAAAGCCTACTTACGGGGGTCGATATTGTCGAAGTAGCGGCGCACGGCTTCGCGATGTTCGGCGGGGACTTTCTCTTCGGCCACCGATTGCTCAGCCAGAGCCTTGGCTTCCAGAAAATCGCCCGAATCCTGGCGCAGGCTGGGGTCGCCGAGGCGAGGATCGCCGAGCTTGCCGTCGGCCATACGCAGCAGCTTCCCCTTGCCGCCGGCCAGGGCCACTCGCTCTCGGCGAGTCTGCAGATCTTTGCGGTCCGCGCCGTAGAGCTGCTTGAAGGCCTCCTGCTTGGTGCGCTCGGTTTGATTCTGGCGCTGTCCGCGCGCCTTGCGGGTGGCCGCCTCACCGGTCTTGCCCTCCTGATTGGTCGAACCCGCACCGAAATCGCCCCGGGTGCCCTTGGCTTGACCTTTTCCGCCCGGAGGTCCGGAGGCGCCCTGGCTGGGGCCATCGCCCTGCTTGCCCTGCTGCGGGGAACCTCCCAACTGCTTCATCTCGTCTTCCAAGGCCTGACTGAGTTCGGCGTTCTCAGCCATCTGTTCGCCCTCAGCCAGCTCTTGCTGGGCTTCTCGCATGGCCTTTTCGGCCTGCTGCTTCTGGCCTTGCTCCAGGGCTTTCTGGGCTTGTTCCACCAGCGATTTTGCCTGCGGCTGCTGCTCCAGTTGCTGGCGCATCTTCTCCAACTGCTCACGCTGTTGCTGCGCGGTCGACTGGGCAATCTGTCCCAGTTGCGAGGCCTGCTGGGTTTGCTTGTCCATCTGGCGCTGCAACTCTCCCAGCGCCTGGCGCATCTGACGGGCAGCCTGGGCGGGCACCTGGTTGGGCAGCTTCTCCAGCAGCTTGCGCAACTGCTCGCGCCGCAGGGACCGGGGTCTCTGCGCCAGGCGTTTGCTCAGCCGATCCAGACGCTGGCGCGAGGCCAGCACCTCCTGCTTCAGCGGATCGGGCGGAGGGGGCGGCAGCCAGATGGGGGCCAGCATCACCGTGGCGGCCAAAGCCAGAGCCGGTACGGTCCAGCGCAACAGAGACCGTTTCCAGCGGACTGGAAAGGTACGGGCCGGATCGATCTCGTCCAGCTGCTGCAAAGTCTCTTGTAGCAACAACTGGGACACCACGGTGTGCGGCCTCTTCGACTCCCAGTGACCGAAACAGGTCAGCAAACGCTCTTTCCAACCGTGCGTCTGGTCGGCCGCGTAGGCCACGCGACGCAGGCTCCAGGGGGTTAGCAGACCGTGCAGCAGTCCCAGGAACGCCAGGGCCAGCCAAAACCAGACCACCCGCATCTGATCGGCGCCCTCCATATGCAGAGCGGCGAATAGCAGGAGCAATGGCACACACAGCCAGCCCCCCCACAAACCCCAAAGCAACCCCCTCTCCACTGCCTGCACCAGCGCCTGGCGCCGGCGCAACTGGAACAGCTTGATGAGGAGACGGTCTTCCATCTACCAGGGAAACTGCAGGTGAATCTGGTTTTGCAGGGCGGACTGCCAGGCCTGGGTCAAAAACTCGGAGTAGCGCTGCAATACCCAGTCGCACTGGTAGGTTTTTTGAGGCGTGTCGCTACCGGTCAACCAGTGCAAGATCAGCTGGGCCGGAGCCAGAATGTCCTTGCTGCCGTCCGGGTGGCGGTGCGAGAAAGCGCGCGCCACCCAGTCCACTTTCTCCAGCTCAGCCGGACTGAGAATGGCCAGAGTGGCCACACGCGTCAGCAGATTGGCCATTTCCGCATCGCCGCTCTGCTTGGACATCAAGCGGTAGACGTAGGCCAGGCCGTAGCAAGAAAAGGCCTTGTCCATTTCGTGGTGACGCATCTTGGTCGGCCCGGCCCGCTCTACCCGGTCGCGAAAAGTGCCGGAAGTGCGCGGAGACTTGGCCATCAACTCGATCAAGGTGGTGATGGTCGGGGTGGCGTGCAGATATTGCTGGCCGATGCCGCTGGGGCCGCCCCAGCGCTGGATGATTTGAGAAGAAGTGGGCATACGCAGCATGCGAGCCTCGAGCTCCACGCGGCGTTTTTCAAACTGTTGCAAAAACGGATCGGACATAGGCAATCCACCTTCGACGGTTCTCAACGTTCCCCCGTTTTTCGAAGTTTGCGTAGCAAACCCCGGAGTTGCCTATCAGGGCAACTCCTTCTCTCCCTTTGCGGAAGTTTGCGCAGCAAACCCCGGAGTTTGCTATCAGGCAAACTCCTGTTGCCCTGATAGGCAACTCCTTGTTACTGCACCAGAATGCGCACACCGGGACTGCTGACGCTGCGCCCCCCGCCATGGGCTACCGCCATCACATAAAAGCCACCGCGACGCAACGGCCACCAGGCGTCGAAGGGACGTTGTGCGCCGCGCACTTGCTCGTCGCCCACACGCCATTCCACCCATTCGCACCAGTCGGGAACGGTGGCTTTGAGGTGTAGCTTCTGATAGTCCCCCCGCAGGTTCTGGTCGAGGCGAAAGACCGCTCCGTTGTCCGGAAAGGCCACGGCCACCTGGCTGTCAGTACGGGGCCCGCCGACGGGCGGCTGGGGAATGCCCTGGGCCAGCGCCCAGGCGCGATAAAGCGGAGGATACCGGCAATAGACCTTCTCCCCGACGCGCTCGTGAAAGTTGCAGGGACGGGCGGGCAGGCGACGCTCCAGAAACCATTCCTGTAAGGGGTGTGGGCAATCTGGACCTGGAAGCTCGCCCGATTCCGCGCAGACCGCAAGTTGGCGAAGCCCGCTGTGGTTCGAGAAGGGAGGAGAGCCTCCGTCGCGCTGGGCCAGTCCGCTGATCACATCGTGAAAGATCGGCGCCGCCCCGGTGATGCCGGAAACGCCGTTGCGCATCGAGCTACCATCAAAATTGCCCACCCAGCAGGCCACCACGTAATGAGGAGTGTAGCCGACCGTCCAGTTGTCACGATAACCCTTGCTGGTGCCGGTCTTGGCGGCGACCTCGAAAGGAAAGTTCAGCGGGCTCGAGAGTCCGAAGGCCGGGGCGCGTGCCTGCCCATCCTTGAGAATGTCGGTCAGCAGAGCGGCCACGGCCGGATCAAAAACTTGCTTTTCGGCATTCTCCGGCTGTCCTTGCCAGAGCCTCTCGGAACTGTAGCGACCACCGCGGGCCAGCGCCCGGTAGGCGCGGGCCAGTTCCAACACGCTGATTTCTCCCGCCCCTAAGGTAAGCCCCAGCCCGTAATGCTGGGCCGACTCGGTCAGGCGTGCAAAACCCAGGTCGCGCAGACGCACCAGCAGGCGCTCCACACCCACTCGCTCGAGCACGCGCACCACCGGCACGTTATAGGAGCAAGCCAGCGCCTCGCGCAATCGCACCGGCCCGTGAAACCGCTCATCGTAGTTGCGCGGAATGAACCCTTTCTCCATCTGCTTGGGATAGAGATTCAGATCAGGCAGCACCGAGGCGGCCGTGTAATCTCGCTCCAAAGCCAGACCAAAGGTAAAAGGCTTTAAAGAAGAACCACCCTGTCGCCCGGCCAGACAAGCGTTGAACTGCCCCTCGGCATAGCCCACCGAGCCGGCCATGGCCAGCACGTCGCCGCTTTGCACGTCCAGCACCACCACCGCTCCATTGCTCACACCGCGCGAATGGAGTCGCTTCAGGTGCACTTTCACGATGCCCTCCACATCGTGCTGGATGTCCAGGTCCAGGGTGCTGCGCACTTCACCGGTAGAATGGGCCGGCAGCCGGGTCATCAGGTAGTCGCAAAAATGGCCCGCCTCCCAGGTGGAGTCCAGCGGACGGAGGCGCAAGGGCTCAGCCAGCGCGCGCTTTTCCTCGTCCGCGCTGACCGTTCCCAGCTTGACCATTTGTGCAAGCAGTTTCTTATGAAAAACGACGATTTCATCCAAATCCTGGTAGGGAGCGAAAGTCTCGGGCGCGCGCGGCAACACCGCCAGAAAAGTGCTCTCGGCCAAGGAAAGCTGGCTGGCCGGTTTATCAAAGTAGAGCTGGGAGGCCGCTTCGATTCCGTAGGTCTGCAGTCCGTAGGGAGCCAGGTTCAGGTAGCACTCCAGCAGCTCATCTTTGGAACGGCTGCGCTCCAGGCGCAAGGCCCAGTAGGTCTGGGCTATCTTGTGCCGCCAGCCGCGGTCCGCCGGGGGCATGAGCATCCGCACCACCTGCTGGCTGATGGTCGAACCGCCTTCCAAGACGTGGCCGGCCTTCCAGTTGCTGCGCACGGCCCGGCCCACCGCCAGTGGGTCCACTCCCCAATGCGAGTAGAACCGGTGGTCTTCGGCGGCCAGCGTGGCCTGCACCAGCCAGGGGCTAATTTGCCCCAGTCCTTTCCAACTTTGCTCGGTGGCCTGGTCAGAGGCTACCTCGCGCAGAAGGCGGCCCTCTCGGTCGAGCAGGCGCAGATTGTAGGTGCGCCGCAGCTGCCGCAGGTCAGGCGGCAGAGGCGGGCCAAAGAAAAGGGCCGCGCCCAGCAGCGACAGCCCCAAAAAAACCCGAAGGAAACGCCTGGTCGGGCGCATTTACTGGATCTCGACTACCCGCCCGGTGGTGGTGCCGAAGACTTCCGGGTGGTAAATCTCCTCGGCTTTGGTGGCCGGCATGGCGAACTTGCCGGGCTGGTTGGCGCGCACCAGGTATTGGAAGGTGTGCTCGCCGGCCTGCAGTCCATCGGCGAAAA
>JALHOV010000020.1:0-7643 GCA_022842865.1 Vulcanimicrobiota bacterium
ACAAAAAATGCTGCGGAAGAACACGATAGCCTACTGCAGCGCCCCGACCACGTAATCGACCCAAGACTGGACCAGTTCTTTGCCTTTGGCCAGAGTTGCCAACGAAGGATCTCCCCAGGCCCCGGTTGGCGAATAAACCCCCGGTCCATCCGGCGACCTGGTTAATCCGCCGCGAATGTCGCCGTGATAATCCGGCCGGGCCTTGTGCATCTGCACGATTTCCGGGCACAACTCCAGCATCATCGAGGTCTCCATTTCGTCGGCATGGGTGCCCCCCGGTTGTTCCCGCAAACGCTGCTCGACGGCTCCAATCGCCTGACCCAGTTCGCAGAAGTCGAACACAATGCCCATCTCCATCAAGCGGCAGCGAGCTTCGTTCAAGGGACGAACGGTGCTGACTCCCGTGTTGAGGGCGTAGAAGCGACGGCCTCCCTGGCGATGCAGCGACTCACAAATGGCCACCACCGTGTCGCTCATCACCTGGGCAGGCAGGCTCACCGATCCGGGATACTCCAGGAAGGCCGGATAATATCCGTAATTCAATGTAGGCAAAGCCAGCGCTTGAACGCGTTCCAACACGCGCCGCGTGAGAGCCTCGGCCAGCAGGAAGTCGTTCTCGAGGGGCAGGTGGTGCCCGTGTTCCTTGCAACCGGCTCCGATGGGCAAGAGCAGTGGCCAGGTCGGCAGCAGCATTTCCGCTTCCACCCAGGTCAGTTTGCCTAAATAGCGACCTTCCATCGGACTCCAGGGTTCTTTGGAACCCCAGGCGAACCTGCTCGGCGTGTCTAGCCAAGCCCAATCCCCCGGCATTGTAAGATCGGACGGAGCGCCCGTCGTCAAACGCATCGGCGCACCGCGCGACCTCACCCGCGATCTGTATCACTCACTGCTAGCGCTGCATTGGGGACGCATAGCCCTTTTGCTCTGCGCTCTCTATTGCGGGCTCAGCCTGCTCTTCGCCTGGCTCTACATGGCCGGCGGAGACTGCATCAACGGCGCCCGGCCCGGCCATCTGCGGGACTACTTCTTCTTCAGCGTGCAAACCCTGGCCACCATTGGCTACGGTGTCATGCATCCCATCGGTGACTACGCCAACTTCTTGGTAAGTCTCGAGGCTTTTTGTGGACTGCTGGCCTTTTCGTTGATGACGGGATTGCTTTTCGCCAAGTTTTCTATTCCCAACGCTCGCGTGCTTTTTTCTCGGCAAGCGGTGCTGGGACGGCGCGACGGCAAACCGGCCCTGATGTTGCGCATGGCCAACGCGCGGGGCAACCACATCCTGGAGGCGCACGTCAATCTGACACTGAACCGCTGCGAAGGCGTCGAGGGCGACCCGGGTTACCGGCGCTTTCATCGCTTACCGCTGGTGGTGCACGAGACTCCCTTGTTCGTTCTCACCTTTACGGCCACCCACATCATCGACGAGAGCAGTCCCCTCTTTGGCGTCAGTCTCGAAGAAATGCAGCAGGGCGGCTACAATTTTACTGTCACCCTCATCGGTCTGGACGCGCTGGTTTCCCAAACTGTGCATGCCCGCTGTAGCTACGACGCTTCCCAAATCGCCGCGGACCACCGCTTCGCCGACACGCTCTTTAGACAGCCCGACGGGACCTTCGTGCTCGACTACACTCGCTTTCACGAGGTCGTTCCCTACAGCGTCTGACTGTAGGCCAGCAACTGGTTGCGCACGTCGCGGGCCGAGCTGAGACGATGCTCGGGATTTTTTTGCAACAACAAAAAGTCCAGCTCTACCAGCCAGTCGGGCACGTGAGGATTGTAAGTTTTGGGGTGGGCCGGCAGCGTCAGCAATTGGGACTTGACCACCTCGGCGGTGGTGCGGCCGCGAAAGGGCGGGATACCGGTCATCAATTCATAAAGGATGACTCCGACCGCATACATGTCGGCGCGCGGATCGGCCGAAAAGCCTTCAAAGAGCTCGGGAGCCATGTATTCGACCGTGCCCAGCAGCACGCCCGTACTGGTCATGCGCACCCCGTCTTTCACTTTGGCAATGGAAAAGTCGGTTAGAGCAATAATATCCTTGCTCTCATCAATCAGGATATTGCCAGGCTTCACATCCCGATGGACCACTCCGTTGCTGTGAGCGTGCTCAAGCGCGCTGAGCAACTGCTCCAGAATGATGATAATACGCTTGTTGGGAAAAGGTCGCTTGGTTTCATCAATCACGGTCTGTAGACTGCGCGGACTGAGACACTCCATCACCAAGAAAACGAAGCCATCGCTGACGCAGATGTCGACCACCTGAATGATGTTGGGATGGCGCAGCGAGGAGGCGACCTTGGCCTCCATTTGAAAGCGCTGCAACACGCTGGCGTCTTTGATGACCTCGGGCGCCAAAATCTTGATGGCGTAGGTCAGATCCCAGCTGGTATGCCGGCCCAGGTAGACGCGACCGACCGAACCGCGCCCCAATTCCTTGATGAGTTGGTAGGGCCCCAGCTTGCGCCCTGCCAGATCAGCAGGAAGTTCGCGGACCAAATTGGCGGGCAGCACGGCCTTCTCAGCCTCATCCTTGGTGAGTAACGAATTGGCTCTGAGCACCGGCGGCAGCTCCAAAATGTTGCTGCGAATGTGGTCGGCCTTGGGCGCTTTCTGCACTTCGAGCACCAATTTGCCCATCACAATCCGGTCTCCCAGTTGCAGAACCTGGTCCTGGACGACCTTCTCGTTGACGCGGGTCTGATTGGTCTTGGAAAGATGTTGAATGTGGTAGACCTTGTGGCGGTCTTCCCAGACCAGGCGCGCGTGCACCCTCGAGACGGTGCCCTCGAAGAAGACAAAATGGTCGGGAGTGCACGGTTCTTGGGCGTCGCCCGCTCGTCCCAGGCTGATCTCTTCGGTGCTTAAGGGAAGGATACGACCGTAGCCGGGCCCTTCGATGACCTTGATCTGATATCCCGAATTGAACATCAAGCGTATTTATACGCGGATCGTAGTCTGGCCGCAAGGGTTGGCGCGGGAAATTGTGGATTACTGCAGTTCGGGAGGGCGAGCACCACCGATGAAGGACGACCAGTTGATCGGCTCCTTCTTGGCCCCTTCTTTGGCGCTATCCGTGCCCATCGTCATGCCGTTCCCCAAATAGATTTCCACGTGACTGGCCTGACCGGGCGGAATGCCGCGGTCGTTGGGAGACCAGAAAAAGACCAGGTCACCAGGCTGCAGTTCTTCTTTGGAAACCTTGTTTTGCTTGTAATGGGCCTGCAGGCCGCGGGCGTTCATGTGGCCGACCTTAGACCCCGCCTGGCCCAGGGCCCAACTAACCAGACCCGAGCAGTCGAACTTGTCTGGCCCGGCCGCGCCGAAAACATACGGAGCTCCCTGCTTCGAGAGAGCCGAATCCATCAATTTTTGAACCTTGGGGTTGGCCACTTTCGGCGCATCGCCGGTGCTGGCGATGGAATTGGTGGAGCCGGTGTCAGCGCTGCCCGCCTGTGCGGCTAAGGGCGAGGAGCCGCCGGCGGAGCGGTTGGACATCAGACCCACCAGCAAAGACATCATTCCCAGCAACAGCTGATTGGTTTGCTGACTGAGCGCCAGCATTTGAGTCGCACCGGCATCAGGAACCCCGCCGAAGTTCACCGAAGGGAGGTTCAGCCCGGGGGCGCCGACGCGTTGCAAAGCGCCTGCGTCGCCGAATCCTCCCAGGCCGGGGGGAAGGGCGGTGGGAGGGAAGCCGAAGCTCCCGAGGGTATCCAGGGTTCCGTTGGTGGGTTGTTGTACAGCGAACATACTCTAGTTTTAACTTCTTCTCTATAAAGAGCGATAAAACAGACCGCTCAAACTTAACAATCTGGATAATTTTTTGCACGACCCTTATCACTATCAAGGAATTTGCCCCCAGACCGGCCGGCCGCTCCGCCTGGAGCGCACGGCGCAGGCGGTGGCGGCCGCCTTCGAGCTCATGCGCGAGTTGCCCGAACTGGTTGAAGGCAAGATGTTCGGCCTGTTGCTAACAGCCGAGGGCACGATTTTGCGCGCTTTTTCGGGCACCCAGAAGCAAGAAGGCTGGGCTCCGCCCATCTACACCCCCGCTCCCAGCCCGGTTCCCGCTCAATTGGACCAACTCAAGCTCGAACTACAGTCTTTGGCAACTCACCCGGCTTTCGCGCGCCTCAGCCAATTGGACGGGGATTGGAACGACCGGATTTCGCAATTTCAACAAGCCAGCCGGCAGGCCAAAGCCGATAGGGATCATTTACGCCAGCAGGGCGGAGACGAGGCCTCCCTGACCTTGCAAAGTCAGCGCGAAGGCGGCGCGCTCCGGCGCCTGCGCGCCCAGCGCCGGGCGGAGCTTGCACCTCTGGAGCAGGAAGTGTCGGAGTTAAGGTCTCGGATAGCAGAGTGGAAAAAGCGGCGGCGTGAGCTTTCGGCCCGGCTGCAGCGGCAAATGCACGATGAACTTTCGCAAACTCTCTCGGCCGGTCAGCCGTGGTCTTTGGCCTCGCTTTTCCCGGCCGGACCGCCCACCGGTACAGGCGAGTGCTGCGCGCCGAAACTCCTGTACCAAGCCGCTCGCTCAGCCCTCACGCCTATCGGCATGGCCGAGTTCTGGTGGGGACCCCCCCAAGGAGCGCGCCAACCCGGTCAGTTCTACGCCGCCTGCGCCGAACGCTGCCAACCTCTGATCGGGCCGCTGCTAGCCCGTGTTCAGCCTCTGGAAATTCTCTATCAAGATAAGCAATTACTGGCCGTGGTCAAACCGCCTGGGGTGTTGACGATGCCGGGCCGCCAGGACTGGAACCAGGACTGCCTCTGGCATCGACTCCAACGGCAGTTCCCGGACATTCTTCCGGTCCACCGGCTGGACATGGAGACCTCCGGGATCTGCCTGTGGGCCTTAAACCCCGAGTGTCAGCGAGAGCTCCAGCGCCAGTTCGCTCAAAGACTCGTGAAGAAAGTCTATCAGGCCCTGCTTGTCCGCCAGCCGGCTCGAACATCGGGAAGCCTTGACCTCCCTCTGGCTCGGGACCCCGACCAGCCTGGACGATATCGCGTCGATCCGACCGGCAAGCCAAGCCTGACCGAGTTTGCGCAAATCCAGGGAGCGCTCTATGAGTTTCGACCGCACACCGGACGCAGTCATCAGATTCGCGTCCACGCCGCCCAGGGGCTGCAAGCGCCCATCCAGGGGGACCGCCTCTACGGAGGTGGTGAAGGTCCCCTCCGCCTGCACGCAAGTTCCGTAACCCTGCTCCATGGCGGTCGGCCGCTGAAGCTAGAGGCAGCCACACCGTTCCCGCAGATGTAGGGGGGACTGCGTCTCCCCCTACGACCCCCCTCATACAAAAGTTGTAGGGGGGTCTGCGTCTCCCCCTACGACCCCCCTCAAATACAAATGGGAAGCCTGCGCCTTGGTCCGCAGACTTCCCAAATCTCCCGTGTGTGTGCAGAGGTTAGCGGCAGAGGCCGTTGTTGTTGTTGTTGCGGCGGCTGAAGCGGCGCCCGTTGCCGTTGTTGTTTCCGTACCAATAGTTGCCGTTGTTGTTCCAGCCGGCGTTGTTCCAACCGTTGTTGTTCCAGCCGATATTACGGCCGTTGTTGTTCCGGCAGTTGTTATTGTTCCAATTGGCGTTGTTGTTCCAATTGGCGTTGTTCCAGTTGGCGTTGTTGTTGCAATTGCCGTTGTTCCAATTGCCGTTGGTATGGAAACCGTATGTTTGGGTGGCGCCGTTGAAATAGGGCTGATTCCACTGGCCATTGTTGGCATTCCCGTTGCCGCAGCGGGGTTGGGCCGAGACGGCACTGCTCAGAGCCAGGGCGGCCAGGGTTACGCAAGCAAGTTGGACAATACGCATGTTCGAGAGTCTCCTCAGTTGTTGCCCTGACGGGCTCGACCCCAAAATAACGCAATAGTAGAATCGATTCATGACAACTTCTGACAAACGAGGGACGGGCGGCATCGGCCTCAATCCGACCGAGTAAACCTGCGGCGTGACAGCGCCAGCAAGACGGCGCTGGGCGGCGCCAACAACATCCCGCTCAAGAAGGTCCCCAAGCCGAGCCGGCGGCGTTTGTTCAGCGGCTCCAAGAGCAGGTCGTCGAGGGCACCTTTAAGGCGCATCAGGAAAGACTCGACGGTATCACTCTCTTGCCAGTAGAGCGGGCTACCAAAGCGCAGGGCGACCGGCCCCGCTTGCGCATACAGATGCTCGTGGCTGCACAGGGGATGGCTACCTACGATGGCCACCGGCACTACCGGAACGCCTGGCACATCGCGCGCCAGCACGGCCACTCCGCGCTTGAACTCGCCCAGCGCCAGCATGGCCGTGGGCGCAGCCTCTGGATAGATGCCCAGGCAGGTTCCAGCCCTGAGCGCCTCTCGGGCGTGGCGCAGGCTGTGGCTGCCGCGTTCCACGGGGATGGAACCCAGCGTCTTCAAGAAATGCCCCAGGACCGGGATGCGCAGGACCTTGGCGTCGATCAGAAAGCATACACGACGTGGCGAAAAGACGCCCAGCAAGCCTCCGTCCAGCACGGTCGGATGATTGCCCGCCAGGATCGCCCCACCCTGCCGCGGAAAGTGCTCTAATCCCTCAAGGTAGACCGGCCAGTAAGGGCGGACCAGACTGCGAAAAAACCATTGTCCGCATCGGTACCAGAGCGCATGCTCGCCAAACAAAGCCATTCCCATGGGTGAAAGAACGAAAGGGAAAGTCCTGCTTAGACGGAACTCGTGCCGCCGTGTTGACTCGTCGACAGATCCTCATGGCGGCCGCCCTGACCCCCTGGCTGGTGACCGCTCAGGAAAGGCCGGCCATGAAGCCTTGGAATATCGCCCATCGCGGGGGCGCGAAGCTGAATCCGGAAAACACCATGGCCGCGTTTGAGAAGGCCATTCAGTTGGGCTGCGATGGCTTTGAACTGGACATCCACTTCAGTCTGGACCACGATCTGGTGGTCATCCACGATGACACTCTGGACCGCACCAGTCACACACCCGGCGTGGTTCACGAAATGACCATGACTCAACTCAAAGCGGCCGACCCCAGCATTCCCAGTTTGCGCGAGGCCTTGCGCGCCGCGCGCGGCCACTGCCAGGTGCTGGTCGAGATCAAACACCCCGCCAAGGGACCCCGTTATAACGGACTGGAAGCGGTGCTGCTCAAGCAACTGGCCGAGGAGAAAATGCTCGACCAGGTGGTGGTGATCTCTTTCGAACGCCAGTCACTGAAACTGCTGCGAGAACAGGATCCTTCCATCCAAACGGGCCTTTTAGTAGGCGGCCAGACCGATGTGCCGGCCGCTCAAAAAGAACTGGGCTGCAACTGGATCGCTCCCCACCACGGCGTGGTCGACCGAGACTACGTGGACAAAGCCCACGCCCTCGGCCTGCGCGTCAACACCTGGACGGTCAATGACGAAGTCAGCATGCGGCGCATGCTGGAAGCGGGCTGTGACTCCATCACCAGCGACCGCCCCGATTTACTCAAGCAGATTCTCTCTTAGCCGCCAGCAGATCGCGAATCTCGGCCAACAGCACTTCCTGACGAGGGGGTTCGGGGGTTGGAGCGGCTTCTTCGGCCTTCTTCTCGGCCTCTTGGGCCTGCTTGATTTTGTTGATGGTGCGCACGCACAGGAAAACGACGAAAGCCAGAATCAGGGTGTTAAAAGCCACCGTA
>JALHOV010000020.1:7653-31545 GCA_022842865.1 Vulcanimicrobiota bacterium
GCCACCGTAAGAAACTGTCCGTAGCCAAGCACCACCGCTCCAGCCACTTTGCGGGCTTCGGCCAGCGGCAAATCTGCGGGGACGACGCCCTTCAGCACCAGATAGCTGTTGGCGAAGTCGACCTTGCCCAACAGACCCGTCAGCGGCACCACCATCTCGTCCACAAACGACTTGAGAATGCCGGTCATAGCGCTACCAATAATAACGCCGACGGCCAGGTCGACGGCGTTGCCGTGACCGATAAATTCCTTGAACTCTTGAATCATTGACATTTGACGGCCCTTTCACGGAGAGCGCACGTAGTCCTTGGGAATCTCACCGGTAAGGGAGGTGAGAAAATCGCAAAGCTCCGCCACTTCCTGAGGCGTCAGCTTTTGGCCGCACTCGTGGCGACCCATCAACCGGACGGCATCTTCCAGCTTGCTCACCTGCCCGTTATGGTAATATGGCGCCGTCTCGCAAATGTTGCGCAACGACGGCACCTTAAAAAGACCATCGTCGGCGGCCAGGTGAGTGGCGGTGAAGCGGCCACGGTCCTCGCTGACGAAGGGCTCCTTGCTCCCTAACTTGCGCAACTCGGTGCCGCCCAGGGCAGCGCCATGATGGCATTCCGCGCAGCCCACTCGCAGAAAGTGCTCCAGCCCCTTGAGTTGACGGGAATCGAGCGCGGCTTCGTCGCCCTGCAGGTAGCGATCGAAGGGAGCTGGCGTCACCAGACCGCGTTCAAAGGCACCTAAAGCCTGCATCACATAGGCATAGCGAACCGGCTGGGGGTCATCCGGATAAGCCAGGGCAAATGCCTGCTGGTAGCTGGCATCGGCCCGCAGCCGCTTTTCGACCTCAAAACCGTCCGGCATGGCCATCTCGATCGGGTTGGTCAACGGCGAGCCTGCCTGGCTCTCCACCGTCGGGCTGCGCCCATCCCAAAACTGCGAGGAATGCAGGGCCGCATGGTAGACGGTGGGGGCGTTGCGCGTGCCGCGGCCGCTGACGGCCCCAGGTGAGGTTGGACGCCCATCCGCTCCATACCCGAAGCGTAAGTCGTGGCAAGTGTTGCAGCTGGTGGTGTTGTTCAAGGACACCTGCTTTTCATAGCAGAGCCGTCGTCCCAGCTCGATCAGGGCCGGGCTTGGGATCTTGCCCGACTCGTCCATGCGCTGTGGCAGCGGAGCGAAGAGCTTTTGAGCGCGCTGCAACAGGGAGGGCGGCGCGGCCAGCCCCGGTAGCATCAGAGTCAGAACGAGCCAGGCATTGCGCTTCATCATACAGAACTGCTCAAGCTATGAAAGTCGCTCTGCTGGCCATGCTGTTGCTCTGCGTTCCGGCCTTCGCTCAAGAAGCCTGCGACCGGCAAGCCGCGCATATCCTGGGAATCTTGCATCTTACCGAGCATAACCATCAGGTCTACAAAGAAAACCTGGCCACCCTTTTCTTCAACCTGCGCGAACCGGTCCCTGAAGACTCCATGACCTCGATCGAGTCCTTGCGCTCCTGGTTGCGCCAAAAAGAAGAGCACTATCGCGAACTGCGCACGGTGGGCAGCAACGAACTGGGTCGCTGGCCCAACAAGCTGGAGAACGCGCTCGCTCGCCCCTACACAGACTCCCAGGCAGCTCGCCACCTGGACGAAGTAGTGGCGGCCTTTCGCCTGCGCTGCCAAAAGCTGGCCCAGGCCCGGCCGGACTACCCTCGCCGTTTCTACGCCACCGGCGGACTCGTCTTCGGCCGTTTTGGCGCCTTCTCCGAGCTGGACTACTTCGTCAACGACCCCGTTTCCGGCACAAAACCATTCGTCACCAGCGGGCTGTGCCGCGGAGTGGCCTATGATGAGTTAACCTTCCAGCAGCGCGTCGAGCATCCGCTGGTGGCCGGGGCCAGTTACGAACTGGCCGGGCCCGAACCCTGGGAAAAGGTGCGCCAGCTGGTGCTCACCCGCTTTCACGATCACGGCCTCAAAATCGAGAAGATTCCCCTGGGTTGGAAGGTGGTGCGCGGCAGCTACCCCACCCGCCATTTCGAAGATCCTACCCCCGACTCGGAGCGCGCTCGCCCTTTATAGCACGCCCGAGGCCGACACTTTGAGCACCGCGCTGGAGTCTTTCTCCACGAAATAGAGCTTGTTGCCTAATAACACCCAGCAGGCCGGCTTGCCATCCTGAGAGGTGGCCGTGACCGAGCCATTCAAACCATCCGCCCGTAGAGGACGAGCCATCGACAAGCCTAAACCTACGGCCGCCAAAAGCAAAGCCGACCCGAAGAACGCGTTCCGCATGATTGATACCGCCTTTCATTCCAAGGCGAAGACTACGCGCCGGAGATCAGGTTTTCTTGCTCGACCTCGAGGGCCGCTTCTCTGGCCATCTCCATGGTTTCGTCGGGAAACTCTAGCGACATCGGCTGACTGCGGTCATTGCCGGAGCCGCGAATGTCCAGCGGATCCGCCAGAAAAGAGGCCTGTTTCATTTCCATCTTGCCGGCCTCTTGAGCTTCCGGACCACTTTTCAGCTTGGACATTTTGCTGGCGCCCTGTTTCATCTGGTTCTCCAGCACGCGCTCGGCCGCTTCCAGGTTGGCGTCGGGGATCTCGTCCAGTAACCTCTGGTTGACCGTGTCGGGATCATCGTAGGCGGCCAGTTTGGCGGCCGTCAAACGCGCCTGCACCTTCTCAGCGGAATCCGGCGCGCTGGGGGCCTCGGCGTGGGGCCCCTGCTGAGCAACTGTCGCTTGAGCGCGCTCATTGCCGCGCTCCACCTTCTGCTCGTGCTTGGACTCGGGCTTCAGTTCCTCGCCCAATCCGGCGTGATGAGCCAGTTGCTCTTCCTTGCCCTTGATGCCCTCGTCGTGCTTACCCTGCAGCGACTTGCGGGCGGCGTCGGAAAGGTGCACCCCGCCGCTTTCCGCTTCCGGTCGGGTCGACTTGGGAGCGGAAAACTTGGTCTGGTTCGCCGCCGTGCCGCCGGTCTGGCGAAGATTCTCCAGCGTAGCGGGGTTGAATTGAGGTCCGATCGAGTTTGCCATATATCCTTGTATCACGCGGCGCCCAGCGCTGGACAAGGGCTATGTGCCTTGAAACGCTTTTAGAACTTCTGCCTCGCGCAGAGGGGTCAGCCCGGCTCGCAACGGGGTTTTGTCCTGATCGCGCCAGACCAGCGTATCGGTAGCCGTCTGCGCCGCCAAGCGCAAACGCAGGCCAGCGGCCCGAGCCCTGGAGTTGTCCACCCGAGAGAATCCGGCATTGTCACTGTCTCCCGGCACCCATAAGGGCAGATCTTGCCAGGGACGAACCTGAGCCTTCTCGAGAAATTCTCCGGGAACCCAGCTTACCGGTAGATCTTTTTGGAACAGGTCAAAAAAGGCTCCAAATCGAGTCGAGTTGCCGGCTACATTCATGATGCCTTCCCGCCCGGCCGCCAGCGCATCCAGGGCGAAATTGCACAGGTCGCGCGCATCAATCCATTGCACCGTTTCGTCGGGAGATCCAGGACCGAGAATCGGTCCCGGCCGGCGCACGCGGTCGGCCCAGTAAGTAAAACGGTCGGTCTTATCGTAAGGCCCGGCGATCACGCAGGGGCGGAAAATCAGAGCGCGTGAACCCAGGTTCTTTAGCAGAGCGCGCTCGCAAAGAATCTTGCGGGCCGCGTAATTGCCGGGTTCGAGGCTATCTACTTTAACGCCCTCGGTGGGCGCCAGCGGCGAGTCTTCCGTAAGGGGCCCGCGCGAATGCTCATACACCGAGATGGTGGAAATGAACAGATAGCGGCCGCAGTCCTTGAGTTTAGAAGTAGACTCCTCCAGCCAGGCCGGCTTCTGCCCGGAAGTGTCGACCACGTAGTCGTAGTCTTTGCCATTTAAGCTCTCGGGCAAGGACTTGTCGCGGTCGGCCAGGACCTGAGTCGCCCCTGGCACCAGGCCGGATGTGTCCGGGTGCAGATGCAAGAGGGTCAACTTGTAGCCGCGGCGCAACGCCTCCTCGGCGAGATTGCGTCCTAAGAACCCGGTTCCGCCCAGAATCAGCAGGCGCGGAGCCGGGCCCGCTTTCACATTCGGCAAAGCGGCCAGTGCGGCGGCACCGGCCAAAAACTCCCGCCGCTTCACAAGGGCATGTAGATGCCGGCCGATTTACCGTTCAACTGGCTGCGGATGCGCCCGTTCTCGACGGTCACCGTCTGGCCCGTAAGCAATTCCTTGAGCACGGTGCCGTTCTTGATTTTGCTCTCGGGACGCACGGGAATCTCGCGAGTCTGGCCATCCGGCGAGTTGTTGAGCACGACCACCGCTTCGCCGCCCTCGGCCACGCGGCCAAAAGCGTAAATCTGGTCGTCCTGCCACATCTCGAGGCGCTTGCCCTCGCGCAGAGCCACCGAGTCGTTGCGAATCGCGCCCAGCTTCTGAGTGTAGGCCAACAGGTCAGGATTGGCGCCAAACTCCATATCGCGGCGGCTGGTTTCGCTCCAGCCGGTGCTGTCGCTCTGCATCCCCGACTCGGTTCCGTAGTAGACAGTGGGAATGCGGTTGATAGTCATCTGGAAGGCCAGCGCCAGCTTCAGTTTATCCATATCGCCGCCGGCTTTGGTCAGGAAGCGCTTGGTGTCGTGGTTGTCGAGGAAGGACGACATCAGCTCCGGGTTCGGGTAGTTGCGATCGCACTCTTCCATACGATTGGCCAGCTGGCGCATGGAGCCGCCTTTGGCAAAGACGTCGTCCATGGTGTAGTAAAGCGGGTAGTCGACCAGACCATCCATGTCGCCATGCTGGAAAGGAGCGAACTTGGTGGGGTCGCCGTGATAATACTCGCCCACCAGGTAAAAGTCTTTGCCGGCGGTCGCGTGAATCTCCTGGTTAAACTTGTTCCAGAACGAGATGGGCACGTTCTTGACGGCATCCAGTCGGAAGCCGTCCACGCCCGTCTTGGCCCAGAACTTGCCCACGTCGATCAGATATTTCTCGACGGCCGGATTCTCCTGGGCCAGGTCGGGCAGGCCGAAGATGGCGCAGTTCTCCGACTGCCACTGGTCGTTCCAGTCGGTCACGTCGCCGTTGTGATGGAACCAGTCGTGCTTTTCCGGGTCGCTCTTGAAGGGATGTTCCCAAGCGACGTGGTTGAGCGGAATGTCGAGCAAGATCTTGAGGCCTTTGTCGTGGGCCTTCTCGACGAATTCTTGGAATTTTTCCATGGTGCCGACGCGCGGGTCGATGTTAAAATGGTCGACCGGCCAGTACCCGTGATAGCCATCGGAGTCGACGAAACTGGTCTGGTTGACCATAGGCGGCGTGATCCAGACGGCGGTGGCGCCGGTGTCTCGAATGTAGTCGAGCTTATCGATCACGCCCTGAAGGTCGCCGCCGTGCCAGCGGTTGATGTCGTCCTTATTAACGCCGATGTTGTTGTTGGGATCGCCGTCCTTAAAGCGGTCGGTGAGCAGGAAGTAGATGGAGTCGTCCTTCCACTGGCGCACCTTAGGGTCAAATGCGACGGGACTCGGATTGGGAACCCCGGACGGGACGGCTGTGGGCATTCCCTTGGGAATGAGCTTTTCTTGGGGCTCGCGGTTCAAGACGACATCGTCGGCCACCTGATTCTGGGCAGACAGGGTTCTGGGAACGGATGCGGCCACCGGGGTGGGCAGGGCACGACCAAGGCTTTGAATTTGCACGACGCGGACACTCCTCGACTCTGATTCGCCACAATCATGGCCCAGTGGCCCTAAAAAACCCTGAATTTTCCCCCGGGTGCCCGGAGACGCGCCTGCCCGTAGCGGCATTGCGCCTACCGGTAGCGGCGACCTCGGACTGCGCCTACCCGTGTCGGCATTGCGCCTAACGGTAGCGGCGACCCTGGACTGTGCCCACCCGTAGCGGCATTGCGCCTACCGGTAGCGGCGACCCCGGACTGCGCCTACCGGTTTCGGCATTGCGCCTACCGGTAGCGGCGACCTCGGACTGCGCCTACCCGTGTCGGCATTGCGCCCACCCGTATCGGCATTGCGCCTACCGGTAGCGGCGACCCCGGACTGCGCCTACCCGTGTCGGCATTGCGCATACCCGTAGCGGCGACCCCGCCACCGGAGGCCACAAAAGAAAAAACCCGCCAGACGTCTCCAGCGGGTTCGTTCTTTGATTGTCAGATCAAGCAACTTGGAGCATCGAGCCGCTTACGGGGCGTTCTCGATGGACTTATCTTACTTCGGCATCTGGAAACACGAGCAAAACAGACGCGCCGGTTGTGAACTCCCTGTTAACCTCTTCTGCCAGTTTTCGCACGCGTGTTTCAGCATTGCATCAGGGCATACGGTCGTAGCGGTCGTAGCCTTTGGGCATCGGGGCGACATCCGGCTTGAGCACCACCACCTGATGGGGCTGCAGCTTGACGTCAATGGAGCCGCCGTAGATGGTGGGAGCCACTGAGCTGCCCAGCAAATCCACCATCCTGGTCACGTCCTGCAGCTTGCCGTCGCGCAACTGCAGGAACTCCTCGACGGGCTGGTCGCTGGGATTGGCGACCACTACAATGGTTTCTTTGGAGCTCAAGGTCTTGCGCAGAAAGGCGAAGGCCTTGTCCGAATGCAGGCGCCGGAAATCCCCGATGCGCAAGGCCGGCTCCTGGGAGCGAATGCCCAGCAGCTTGCGATGCAACTGAAGCATCTTGTTTTGATCCGTGGCCAGCTCCCAGCGCATGGGGGCGCGATTGGCGGGATCGTCCCCACCCGGCAAGTCCAGCTCACTGCCGTAATAGATCACCGGCGACCCGGGCAGGGTGAACTGCAGAGTGCGCGCCATCTCCACCTGCCAACCCTGTTTGAGAATGTGGTTCAGACGAGGCGTATCGTGATTGTCCAGCACCAGCCAGGCCTTGAGCAAATGCTGATAGCCGGAATCGGCCACCATGCTCTCCCACATAGCGGAAGCAACCGGGCCTTTTACTTTTCCTTCGAGCAAGCGAAGCAACACGATGCGGCCATGCATATTCATGACCCCGTCCACGGCCGGGTACCAGTCCTCTGGATAATTCCAGATCTCCCCGATGATATCGCAGCCCGGACGCGCCTGGTGGGCCGCCTTGGTGAGTTCGCTCAGGTAGCGAAAGCCCAGATCGAAGGCGACGTCCAGCCGCCAGCCGTCGATTTTTTCCTGGCGCAGATAAGACTGCACCACCGAGGTGGGCGAACCGTAGAGAAATTCGCGCACCTTGGGATTTTCCAGCTGCAGCTCCGGGAGATTCTCCACGTCCAACCAGCTGATCGGCTGCCCGTCCTTGATCTTGAAAAAGTCCGGGCGCTCCTTCAAGTAGGGGCTGCGCTTGCCCACGTGATTGAAGACGCCGTCCAACATCAACTTCATTTTGCGGCCGTGCAAATCAGCGGCCAGATCGGCCACGTCCTTGCGCGAACCATAAACCGGGTCGACCTTATGGTAATCCCAGGCGTCATACTTGTGGTTGGTCAGCGACTCGAAGATGGGATTGAGGTAGACTACATCCACGCCCAGGCCTTGCAGGTAATCGAGCTTCGAGCGCACCGAGTCCAGGTCCCCGCCCCAGTAATCCACTTCGTGCGACCAGACGCCGGCCTCTTTCAGGTAGCTTCCGGCCACCGGATTTTCAGACCAGGAGCGCAGCTTGCGCGGCGACTCATACAGACCACGCTTCTGGTCCAAATGCCGAGAGGGAGCGAAACGGTCCACGAAGATCTGATAGACCACCGCCCCGTTCCGCCAGTCGCCCTCGCGCTCCAAGAACTCCTGACGGCGACTCAAGTCCTGCTCAGGAAGCCACTCGGGAGCCGGTACGCCCAGCGCCATGCCGGTCAGAGTGAGAAAGAGAAGAGCGCGACGGAACACCTAGTTGTCCGACATGAAGATGGCGGACAGGGAAACCACCCCCGTGGGAATGCCGGCTTTCTCCAAGGTCGCCAGATGATCGTCCAGGATCACCTTCTTGCCCTTGTTGTTGAGCACCCCGCCGGCAAAATCCAAAACGGCCTTGGACTGATTCTCCGGCACGTGGAGCTGCTCCGATAACCGGTTGTATTCGGTGGCTTCCGCCTCGGTAAAAACGCCATCTCGGTAGGCCATACCAGCCAGATCCAGCAACAGGCTGTAGCGAAGGTTTGTGCTCGACAGGCGTTCCAAAATTCCGTCCAGATTGTCGGGCGGAATGGCGGCGGCGGCCATCACCCGGCCGCGCGCGTCCGGCCCTAACAGGTAGTGGAGACTCAGTTGGCGCACGGCGAAGACCTCCTCGGAAGTCACGGCGCCATCCTGGCCCGCCATAGAGGCCACCACCATCATATAATCGGCACGTTCTGACTCATTATAGTCCAGCAATTGAAGATTCACAGATGCCTCCACGTTTTTTCTAGAAGGCTCCGTTCCGCCCGATGGGAGCCGGCTCCTGGCGATTTTTGGAAACCTTCACGCAGGGACCGTTCCCGGTTGAGCGGAAGACGCCGTTTGTCTAGGAGGGTTCTATGTTCAGTCGACTCGGTAAACTCATCAAAGGCTTTTTTAGCCTCTTCATCTCCAACCTGGAGACGGCCAATCCCAAGGCGCTGCTAGAGGCGGAAATCGTCTCGTTCCAGGAAGCCGTGGGCACCTACAACAAAAGCCTGGCCCAGCAAGCGGCCCTGGTGCAAAAAATGCAGAACCAGATCGGCAAGCAGAAATCCGAATTTGATAAGCTCAAGGGCCGCATCGCCATCCTGGTCAAAGCTGGCAAGACCGAAGATGCGGGGCGACTGGCCTTGCAGGCCAAAAATCTCTCGCAGTCTCTGGCCGAACTGGAAGGGCAGTTTAACCAGGCCGACAGCATGTTCAAGAACATGACCAAGCAGCGCGACGTCTACATCCGTGATGCCCAACGTCGCATCGACACCATCAAACAAAAGCTGTCCCAGGCCGAAATCGCCGAAAGTCAGGCCAAACTGGCCGAAATCGCCACCACCACATCGTTTTCCATGGCTGGCAGTGGTGCCACTTTGGAGCGCCTCGAAGAAAAGCTGGACGACCGTGTGGCCCAGGCTCAAGGCAAGGCGCGCGTGGCCGCCGACTCGGTAGCCGGTGGCGAGTGGAACATGAAAGCCGAAGAAGAAGCAGCCATGGAACAAGCGGCGCTGATGGAGATGATGGGGGAAATGGGCGTCAGCTCACCCGCCTCTACCCAGAGCGCCTCACCTATGGCCACTCGCCCCCTGCAAATCTAGCCGGCATGGCACTTTGCCGCAACCTCTGGCTGGGGCTGGCCGTTCTGACCACGACCGGCCTGGCTCGGCCTATATTGCTGGACCTGGGGGCCGGCAAGCAACCGGCGCTGGCCGCCGGTTCCTCTGGTTTGCACCTGGTCTACGAAAGCTCCGACCAGAACAACGATATCTATTACCGCTCTCAGGCACCGGACGCGACCTGGAGCCAGCCCATCAACCTGTCTCATTCCGTCGGCGTTTCCAGCCAACCGGCCCTGAGCGTGGAAGGAGACGGGTCGGTGGACGTGGTCTGGACCGATACCTCTTCCGGCAACGATCACCCCGACATCTACTTCTGCCGCTCCAGCGACGGTGGGAAAACGTGGTCCGAGCCGGTGGACATATCACACACGCCCAGACTATCGCACTCCCCGCGCCTGGCCGTCGCCCGCGACGGAGGCCTGCAGGCGGTCTGGCTGGACACCAGCCGCCAGCGCGGAGCTCCCGACGTCATGGGCGCCTTTTCCCAGAACCACGGCCTGTCCTGGAGTAAGCCGGAAATCATTTCGGGTGCATCCGGTGCCTCCAGCTCGCCCTCGGTGTCCGTTTCCAGCGACGGCCAGGTCCATTGCTGTTGGAATACCGCCGCCGATCCGCCTCGCCTGGCCTATCGCCACGGACAGCCCGGCGCCTGGTCGAACATTCGCCAGTTTGGCCAGGGTCTGTGCTCCCAGAGCCAGTTGGCGGTGGCCCGCGACAAGGTTTATTTCAGCTGGATCGCTCGCCTGCAGCCGAATCAGAGCCCCAATGTGTATCTGTGCGATAGCCGGGACTGGAAAGCCCGCAACGTTTCGCAAACGCCAGGAACTTCCAACGATCCCAGTCTGGCCGTCAACGGCTCCCTCCCGGTGGTCTGCTGGATCGACACCAGCCTGGACGCCAGACATCCCGACGTTTGGATGGCCCAGGACGGCCGCAGTTTCGACCTTTCCCACTCGCCGGGCATTTCGCGCAAACCCTCGGTGGCCGTTCAATCCGGTCACACCTGGGTGGTCTGGGAAGAACTCGACCGCGGCACCTGCCACCTGAAATTGAGCCAGAGGAAGGGGCTTTAGCATGCGAGCCACTCTGCTGACCCTGTTGCTGGCCCTGCCGGCCGCTGCCGACAAAGTCGAGGGAACGCTCGTTCAAGTGCAAAATGAAGGTCCATCCCGAGTGCTGATCTGCCTGAAAAACGGCGATCAGGCGGTGGAAGCGGTCCAGGCCGACACCAGTCGCTGCGCAGACTTGTTCGCACGCGGACTGGGACAGCGCTGGACCATCTTTTGCACGCGAACCCCCCAGGGGTCCCTGAGCCTGACCTCCGCTTCCCCCCTGGGACTCGACCCTGTCACCGGCGGCGCCTTCGACCTCATCAAGCGGCAAATCCGACTGATCAATCAAGAAAACTGGTCGCAAGCCCTGAACAACCTTGCTTATGACGGCCGTCCACCCCTGAATGCCTTTAGCGAACAATGGCGAGGCACACTGCTCTCGGAGCTGCCCGGCGATTGGCAGGTGCTGTGCAGCAATGCCAGTCGCGTCACCATGATGGTGGGTGGCACGCACGCCAAAGCCTACTACGGCACCCGCTCGTCCGCCACCCGGCGCAGCACCTGCAATATCGACTGCCAGATGCAAGGCGGCCGCTGGATGATCACTTCTATGACCCCTTGACGTTTTTTTAACCCGGACGCATTGCTCATTGTCTCGCACTTGACCGCCCGGGGGCTACCCTCAGCCCATGCACGACGATCTGTTCCTGTTGCTGCTCACCCTGTTTCTGGTTGGTTGGGCCATCTATATGCATTTCCAGGATGGGTTAAACCGGTCGGCCTGAGGTTTTTATGCGATTGCTTCCTTTTCTTTTTGTCCTGCTCTCGACGGCAGCCTGGGCTCAGCCCGCCGGCAGTTGCCTGCTGGTGGACGCCACCGAACCGGTGTTGGAAAATCCCGAACCCGAAGAGCCCGAGCTGGTCTTTAAAGGCTTCGCGGCCGCCAGCTACGGTATCAACTTTCCGCAACCGTCCAATAGCCGCAGTTTGCTGCGCGGCTACGCGCTGGATGACCGCAAACTGAAGCTGGACGGGCTCAACCTCGATTTTGAGTATGGCCTGAGTGGCGACAACCAGCTGGGCTTCCGACTCGACACCGTGCTGGGCGGTAGCTACCCGCGCATCGACGCGGCCGGCGGCCTCTTTCGCAACCCTTATACCGGCTACTCCAACACCGACTTTGACATCCGCCAGGCCTTCGTGCGCTACAGCCTGGACTCGAACTTCAGCATCGATGCCGGCAAGTTCGCCACCCACGTGGGCTACGAAATCATGCCCGGTGTCGATGGCAAAAACCCCCACGGTACGCCGGCCTACGGCTACACCTTCAATCCCTTTACGCATACCGGGGTGCGCATCAACTACAATGTGAGCGAGCAGGTCTCGTTACTTGGCCTGGTCGTGCTGGGCGCAGACAACTTTCAGGACACCAACAAGTCGGTTTCTTTCGGAGGTCAGGTGAACTGGCATCCGACCTCCGACTTCTCGCTGATTTTCAACGTGCTCGACGGACCCGAACGACCCTACAACGATCGCGATCGGCGCCGCTACTACGACCTGATCAGCAACTACAAAGTCAGTGAGGAATTGAACCTGGGACTGCACGCCTTTACCTCCACCGAGGAGGGACTGGCGCCGGGGGGAGGCATCGCCTGGGTCAACGGCATGTCTTTGTATTTGCAGGCCCAACTCGCGGAGAAGTTCTGGCTCAACTTCCGCCAGGAATTCTACAACGACCCCTTCGGCGTGCGCAGCGGCTTCGCGGCCCACTACCGGGCCCTGACCATCACCCCCGAATACCGCTTCACCCCCGATTGGGCCGTGCGCATGGACATTCGCTTCGACAAAGCCAGCAACCCCGTTTTCGAAAGCGGCGGCCGCAACCTCGACTACCAGAAGTCGCTATTTTTTCAGCAGACCCTCAAGTTCTGATTTGAAGGCCCAGTCCCACAGGCGGCCAATACCGTAGACATGGTAGCTTTCGGCTTCGTGCTTTCGCTTCTCTGGCTTGCTTTCTTCGTGCTCTGGCGAGGCCGGGGTTCCCTGGGCATGAAGTCGGTCGCCTGCGTGGAGTCCCTTTTTTGCACTCCTGTGGCTGCCTGGGTGTTGCATACGCTGACCTCCGAAGGGCAATTCGCCATCACCTTCCTTGTCTACTCCGAAGCACTGGGCTTGCTGGGCAGTTGCGGATTTCTAGTATTGGCCTTCCTGCCCGACCCAAATCCGGACACGCAGGGCCCTGGACTGAACCCGGAACCTGGCTTGCCCCGCTGACTGTGCTACGTTATTGTAGGACAATGAAGACTGCAACCGTTCGGGATCTCAGAAACAACTACTTGCAACTGATGAAATGGCTCGCTGCCGGGGAAGAGATCGTGATCACCAGGCGCGGACGGCCCATTGCCCGTTTGACCCCGGAGTCGACGGAAACGTCCAACACCGTCGACTGGTCCAAGAGCCCGGCCGTAGCTCGCGATCGGGCGAACGAGGTCTGTTTGAGCTCGGACGAGTCGCTCCAAGTGCTCCGGGATGCCAGCGGTCGGTGGTAGTCAGCGCCGACACCAGCTTTCTCTTCTCGTTATTCGGAAACGACGCCCACAGTCAGAAGGCGTTAGATTGGGTCCGGGCCAGCCCCCTGCCCCTATCGATCTCGGAACTGGCCGAGTTCGAGTTGGCCAACGCCTTTCGCTTTGCTGAATCCTGTCAGCGCTTACCCACGGGTCAGGCCGCCAAATACTGGGCTTTTTACGAGGCAGACCGCGATGCCGGGCGGGTCCAAGTTGAGCTCTGCAATCTGGCCGAAGTTCTGGTCGAAGCCAGGCGTCTGTCGGCAACCCATACGCTGACCGGCGGCCACCGTAGCTTCGATATTTTGCACGTTGCCGCCGCCAAGACGTTAGGGGCGAGGCACTTTCTAACTTTCGATGCAAATCAGCGGCTTCTGGCACTCTCGGAGAATCTGTCGGTACCGCTATGAGAAATGCCCTTAAAGGAGAGTAAGGCCTGGAAACAAAGGGACCGGAGTGAATCTACCAACCGATGTAGCTGCCCTTTATCCCTTTGCTTCGCAGCACCATCGCCTGGGCGATGTGCGCATGCACTACCTGGACGAGGGGGCGGGCAAGCCCCTGCTGATGGTGCACGGCAATCCCACCTGGTCTTTCTATTTCCGCAACCTGATTCAGGATTTCCGCCCGCGTCGGCGCGTCATCGCCCCCGATCACATCGGCTGTGGCCTGTCCGACAAGCCCCAGCGCTACCGTTACACGTTGGCCCGCCACGCCGCCAACCTGGAAAGCCTGATTCTCAACCTGGACTTGCGCGACATCGACCTGCTGGTTCACGACTGGGGCGGACCGATCGGGCTTTCGGTGGCCACCCGACATCCGGATCGTTTCGACAAAATCATCATCAGCAATACGGCTGCCTTCCGCTCGCACGATTTGCCCCGCCTGCTCTGGCTGGCCCGCATTCCCTTCATGGGTGAATTGCTGATCCGCGGCTTCAACGCGTTCGTGCAGGCCACGCTGGTCACCGCCACCTCCTACCCGCATCGAATGCGCGGGGCCGTGCGCAAAGGTTACACCCTACCCTACAACAGTTGGGCCAACCGCATTGCCACCGCTCGCTTCGTGCAAGACATTCCCATGGACTCCAGTCATCCCACCTGGCCGGACCTGGTCCAACTCGAGCAAGGCTTGCCCCGACTGAGCAACAAAAAAATGCTGCTGCTTTGGGGTGAGAAAGACTGGTGCTTCACCACCAAAATGCGCGACCAGTTCCTCGACATATTCCCTCACGCGCAGTCGGTCGGATTTAAGAAAGCCCACCATCTGCTCTACGAAGACGAGCCGGAGGGCACCCTCCAGGCGGTCAAGGAGTTTCTGGCATGAACGTCGCCCATCTTCTCAGTGAACGGGTCCAGGCAGACCCGGATGGGCGCTGCCTGGTCTACAGCCAGGGCGGCATCGATCGCGTCAAAACCTTCCGCGAGGTCGAAAGCGAGTGCGACGACTACGCCCACGGATTGCGCACCTTCGGGCTGCGACCCGGCGACAAAGTCCTGCTCATGGAACGCCCCGGCCCCATCTTCATCGCCCTGACCTGGGCCCTCTTCAAGCTGGGTTGCGTGCCGGTCTTTCTGGATCCGGGAATGGGCGTCAAGCCGCTGCTGCGTTGCATCGAGCAGCTCAAACCGGATTGCCTTATCGGACTGCGCCGAGCCCATATCTTGCGCTCGCTGCACAGCAAAGCCTTCCAATCGGTGCGCCGGGCCGTGGTTACCGACGGTCGCTGGATCGGAGCCAGTCCGCTGTGGCGCGTCAGCCCACCCGGTGCTGGCCCTTTCGCCCCGCACGAGGTCACAAAAGAGCAACTGGCCGCCATTCTCTACACCTCCGGAAGCACCGGACCCGCCAAAGGCGTGGAGTACCGTCACGGCATCTTTCATGCCCAGGTGGCCGCCCTCAAGAACATGTTCGACTTTCAGCCCGGCGAGATGGACATGCCGGGATTCCCCCTGTTCGCGCTCTTTTCCACGGCCCTTGGACTCACTTGCGTGCTGCCGGAACTCAATCCGAGCCGCCCCGCCAGCGTGGAACCCGCCCGCCTGGTGCGCGCCATTCACGACTGGAAAGTGCAGAACTTGCAAGGCTCGCCGGCCATCTGGGACAAGCTGGGCAAGTATTGTCGGGATTACGGCATCAAACTGCCCAGCGTGCGCCGGGTGATCACTTTCGGAGCGCCCATCTCCTTGGAATTCATCGAAATGTGGCGCAAGCTGATGGACGGCCACGGGGACGTCTACACTCCCTACGGAGCGACCGAAGTCTTGCCGGTGAGCCTGATCAGCGGCGCCGAAGTGATGGAACAAACCTCGGATCGCACCAAAGAAGGGGCCGGAACCTGTATCGGCCTGCCGGTCGAGGGGGTGGAAGTGCGCATCGTGTCCACCAGCGACGAGCCGGTAACCGAGTGGAACGACGAACTTCTGGTTCGGGAGGGCGAAATCGGCGAAATCGTGGTCCACGGCGAGCAGGTCACCTGGGCTTACTTTGACGATCAGGAAGCGACTCAGAACAGCAAAATCTTGCAAGGCGACAAGGTCTGGCACCGCATGGGTGACCTGGGATACCTGGACGGTGAGGGCCGCCTCTGGATCGTCGGCCGCAAAAGCCATCGGGTGCAGGGGCCCGATCACGTCTACTACCCGGTCTGCGCCGAGGGCATCGTCGACCAGCACCCGGATGTTTTGCGCAGCGCTCTGGTCGGCCTGGGCAAAGCCCCGGAACAGAAGCCGGCTGTCGTACTGCAACTGCACAAACCCAAGCTGCACAAGGACGTAGCCGAACGCAACCGCATTGTGCGTGAAGTCAAAGAACTCCTGGCCGGGCATGCCCTCTACGGCGACGTCAAAACCGTGCTCTTTCACAAGGATTTCCCCGTGGATCCCCGCCACAACGCCAAGATTGACCGCGAAGCTCTGGCCGAGTGGGCCGAGAAACAAAAGGAGGTCAAAGAAGGTTGATTCTCGTCACCGGCGTGGGGGGATTTTTAGGTGGAGCGCTGGCTCACCGCCTGCTGGCCGAGGGCCATCAGCTACGCACGCTCTCGCGCCGTCCCCTGCCCGACTGGGAATCGCTGGGGGTAGAGGTGCAGCGCGGAGCTCTGGAAGACCGGCACAGTGTGCTCCAGGCCTGCCAGGGAGTGGACCAGGTCTTTCACGTGGCCGCCAAAGCCGGCGTCTGGGGCACCTTCGCCGAATATTGGGACTCCAACGTCGAGGGCACCAAAAACATTGTGGAAGGCTGCCAAACCCACGGCATCCCCCGACTCATTCACACCAGCTCGCCCAGCTCGACCTTTGACGGCAACGATTGTCTGGGAGCTGACGAAAGCAAACCCTACCCGGAAAACTTTCTCAACTACTATTCGGAAACCAAAGCGGCCGCCGAGCAAGTGGTCAAAGCCGCCAACGGCCCCGCCCTGTCCACCGTGTCGCTGCGCCCCCACCTGATCTGGGGACCGGGCGACCCGCACATTTTGCCGCGGGTGGTCAAGATGGCCGACAAGGGACGCCTGCGCAAAATTGGACCGGGCACCAACCTGGTCGACATCACCTACATAGACAACGCGGTAGAGGCGCATGTGTGCGCCGCTCGCAACCTCGGCCCCACCAGCCCCCAGGCCGGCAAAGCTTACTTCATCAGCAACGGCACCCCGGTGCGCCTCTGGGAATGGGTCGATCAGGTCCTGCGCGGCCTCGGCCGCCCCCCCGTCCGCGGCCAGATCAGCACCGCCCAGGCTCGCCTGGCCGGTGGCATCTTGGAATGGGTCTGGCGAACCCTACGAATAGAAGGAGAGCCGCCCATGACTCGCTTTGTCGCCTGCCAGATGGGAACCTCGCACTACTACGACATCGGCGCCGCCGAACGCGACTTCGGCTACCGCCCGCTGGTCTCGTTCGAAGAAGCCATGCAACGCACCCTGGCCCACTTTTCTGAGGTGCTCCCGCCGCGGAGTTGATTGGACTAACCGGCCCTGGTAGCTTAGTCACATGGTCATTGTGAACATCCATCAGTCGCAGTTATTGGCCCAAGTTGAGGCTGGCGAGGTTGTTATCATCGCTCGTTCCGGTACGCCGGTCGCGACCTTGAGCAAGGCGCAGGCCATCGACAGTCGGCGAGTCTTTGGTCGAGACCGAGGGCTCTACGCCGTTCCCGACGACTTTGACGAGCCGCTCCCGGAAGAAGTGCTGGGGCAGTTCTTTTATTGAAGCGGCTCGGTTCGACTCCAGAAAAAATACCAGAAGAAATCCTCACGGTCTTACAAGACTCTTCAAATGCTTTGTTCTTGTCGGCCGCCAGCAGTTGGGATATCTCGATCAAGTATCGTCTCGGCAAGCTACCGCTGCCGGAACCTCCGGCGCGCTTCATAGCGGATCGCTTGATTGAGCACACGACCCGCGTCGCCGAGCTACCCGATTTCCATAGCGACCCCTTCGACAGACTCCTCATAGCCCAAGCGATGATAAAAAAAATGGCACTGGTCACGGCTGACGAGAAACTGCTCCCCTACGAAATCGAGCGATTGAAAGTTTCGCCCCGGACTTCTTTGTTCTCTCGCGCGAGCACATACAATCGATGAGTCAGGTCCCGTAGAAAGACTCCCTGACGAAAGATGCAGACTCCCGGGACGGAGCGGTCGGGGCCCAGACAGGTAGCTCCAGCGACTCCCCGCGGAAAAAACGCGGGGCCGCCGCAGCAAACCGCGGAGAACCGCCTCAAACCCTCATCCCCACAAAAAAAACGCGGCGCAACCGCGGAGAACCGCCCCCAATCCGGCGATCAGAAAATCCTGGTGAAGATGGCGCAACTGATGGCGCCCATGGCGGCGGAGGCGGGGATGGTGAAGACCCAGGCGCCCAGAATTCGCTTGGCCACGCCCCAGCGCACGGCCGAGACGCGTTTGCTGGCGCCCACGCCCATGATCGAACCGGTAATGACGTGGGTGGTCGACAGAGGCATGCCCATGTGGGCGGTGACGTGCAGCAACGTCGAAGAGGTCATGTCGGCGGCGAATCCATGCACGGGCTGCATTTTGAAAATCTTGGTACCCATGGTCTTGATGATCTTCCAGCCGCCGGCCGAGGTGCCCAGCGCGATCATCAGAGCGCACGAGGCTTTGGTCCAGAGCGGCACGGGAATCTCCACCGAATCGGTATTGACGTGCAAATTAGCGGGGTCGGCCAGGAAGATGGCCAACGCGATGATGCCCATCACCTTTTGAGCGTCGGCCATCCCATGGGAGTAAGCCATCAAGCAGGCGGACACGCGCTGCATGGTGCGGAATCGACGATTCACTTTGCTAGGCGGGGACTTCATCCAGTGAATGATCCAGAGCAGCATGGCCATGACCAGATAGCCGATCAAAATTCCCATAAGGGGAGCGATCAAGCCCGGGATCACCACCTTGCCCAGCACTCCGTCCCACTTGGGCCCTCGCGAAAGCGAACCCTCGAAGTAAGACACAGAGCCTATCAGACCCCCCACCAGGGCGTGCGAAGACGACGAGGGTAGTCCCCACCACCAGGTCAGCAGATTCCAAATGAGAGCCCCCACCAGCGCCGCCAGAATCACTTCGACATGGCCACGGGCGGCGTCGATGTTGACCAGGCCCTTGGCCATGGTCTTGGCCACGGCGGCGCTACCGAAAGCTCCGGCAAAATTGAGCAGACCGGCCATCAAGAGGGCCTGACGAGGGGTCAGGGCACGCGTCGAGACCACCGTTGCAATGGCGTTGGCCGCGTCGTGGAAGCCGTTTACGTAGTCGAAGGCAAGGGCGATGATCACCACCACAATGAGTAGCGGGCCAACGTATTCAGGCATGTTTGACAACCACGTTTTCGATCACGTCGAAAACGTCCTCGAATTTATCGATGGCGTCTTCCACGTTCTCGATAATCTCTTTCCACTTGATCAATTCGACCACATCCTGCACGGTCGTGCAGCTCTTGAAGAGGTCGGCTACGGCCTGGCGATTGATCTTGTCGCCCTTGCTCTCAAGCACCTTGAGGGGCTTGCGCAAATCGCCAAGATCTTGAAACTTGGGTAGCCTTTGAATTCCCTGGCGCAAAATTTTGGAGCATTCCACCATGATATCGGCCATCTCCAACAGCACTGGCTTGACGTGGTCACAGCCGAACATCTGCATGCGATTGGCCACCCCCTGAATGAGGTCGAGCACGTCGTCCATGGCGGAGCCCATGGCGTGAATATCTTCACGGTCGATAGGAGTGACGAAGGTGGCGTTCAGGCGCACCGAGAGTTCGTGGAAGAGTTCGTCTCCCTGGTGTTCCCTCTCGGTAATCTCGTGGATTCGCTGATCCATATTGGAAAAATCCACCAGGAACTCTTTGAAGACCTTGCAGGTGTCTTCGATCAACTCTGCTTGCTTATCAAAGATGCTGAAAAATCTAGCATCTGAAGGAAATAGATTTAGCTTCACGGTTAGAACCTCCCGGAGAGCGTTTGGCGCGCGCGGCTTCTCCTATCCCTCGCCTGCCCCCTTCATGGCAAAAAGCTACTGAGCCGAGAACTTGCCGAAAAAAGGATTCACCCACTGGCGTCGGTCGGTGCCAGGGTTGACGCGAGCGTCCAAAACGTAGAGCCGATTGCCCACTAAAAAAATCTGGCTCCAGCCCTGTTTTTTGGGGGAGCGATAAGCCAGCTCGTAGCCGCCGTTCAGAGGAGCCCAACTCTGTTGGCGAGCTCCGGCGTCCTGCAAGATGCCCTCGCGAGTGTCGTTGAGCACCTTATCGGAGGCAAAGCGCACCGCCGCTCCGGGCAACTCCGTGTAAGCGACCGAGAAGCTGCCCACCGCCGTCGTGCTGGTATAGATCTGCGTGACCACGGACCCGATCGGCGAGTCGGTTTGACTGCTGGTGGCCTTGGGCGGGCCGGGAAACACTCCCGAAAAATGGGCCTGCTGCGAGGTGTAGGGCTTCCAGGCCGGGGCCGCTAAGACGACCCCACACAGCGCCAGAACCAGAATCAAGGTTCGCATCCTGATTATTTGGGTCTCGGGCCGGCCAGTTCCTCCAGTCCTCTACTTCAGGTTCCAGGCCGGCACCCAGCTCTGACCGGTGCACTGCATGTGAAACTGGCCCACCAGCCTTCTTTCCAGGTCCTGCATATGAGCCGCGCCATAAAAGATGGCTATGCGCTTCTTGCCCCGGAGCAACTCCCTGTAGAGCACCTTGAGCGCTTTCTGATTGCGCACGCTGAGCAAAGTCGTGCCGCCCGGGCCTTCCAGGATTTCGGCCATGCGCTGCGGATTGGAAAAGGTCAGGGCCATGCAGCGACGCAGATGGACCTGGTCCCGGACCGATGGACCCTTACCCATCAGCCGGAAGAGATCGACCTGATCCAGTTCCCGCTCCGCCTCCGGGCTCTCCAAACCGCCGCTCTGCAGGCCGCGCAGCAAGATGGGCACAAAGGACTCCTGGCGGCGAGCCACCGACCTTTTGTATTGGCGCGGACTGATGTCGGCATGCACAAAATTCCCCGGCGAGTAATCAAGATGGTCAAACTGCAGGTCCAGACCCAAAGTGGCGCCCAGATTTTGGTGGACCTGGCTCAGTGGGTCCCGATTCCTCTGCCCCAGGACCGGGATGGGGCGCCCCTCCGAGCCATCCGCAATCAGTTCATACAGAACCGCGTCATATTTCGGAAAAAGCTTATTGAGACGCCGGTAGTAACCGGCCGGACCCACGTGCAGGGCCGACACCAGATCGACCGTATAGCCCCAGCGAGGGTGCTTGAAATGGGTAATCGCCGTGTCCAGGCTGACCAGCTGCCCTCGAGCATCGCGCTGGCAGCGGGTGGGCGGGTGGAGGTCTGCCCAGCAGAGGGAAACAAGGGCCAGGACCAACACGAAGGCGCGAAGCACGCCGGTTATTTCGACAAGCGAGCCCGCAGGGCCTCGGCCGGGCCGGGTCAAACCAAAGGCCGTGGAGCTGGCCGAGACCTACCGTAACTTGATTCAGGGACCGCCTGACGAGGTGGCTCGCGCCTGGGAGCAATGCCAGGCCCTGCCTGCCTCGGCCCTGACCGGCCTGGTCGGTCTGGCCTACAGCCATCCGCTGGCCCTGGCTCTGACCTTCCTGCGCGTACTGGAATGCGGAGGCTCACCGGTGCTCATGCCCACACCGGAAGAGGCCGCCCACTACCGCCTCAGCGTCACCCTCGATGAGCAAGGGCTACACCCTGGTTTTCCTGACCCCGTGCTTGAGCCGCGGTCGGAGGACTTCTTCGCCTTCTCGTCTGGCTCCACCGGGCAACGCAAGCCCTTGCGCTTTCATCACCAGCGAGCTCTGGGCAACGCCCGGGTTCACGCCCGAGCACTGGGAATCACCTCCCAGCACACCATCCGCCAGACACTGCGTCTGCACCATCCCTTCGGAGTGGTGGCCTACCTCTACACTCCGCTGGCCGTGGAAGCCGGTGTGGAACTGGGGGTCTACTTTGACGCGCTGTTCCCGGTCAAGGAAAACCAGGAAAAAACCGTGGTTCACCTCACGCCCTACCACCTGCAACTGCTGATGCGTCGCCGCGTGGAGAGCCGCTTCCAGGTCGGCAAACTCTCGCTGGGAGCCGGGCCGGTGCGCCGCCAGGAGGCGCTTTACGCCCTGGGCTTGACCCGCGAACTTTACACCACCTACGGACTCTCGGAAGCCGGTCCGCGCGTCTCCTGCGGCCGGGTGGAGGCGGCCACCTTCGTGGACGGCTGGATTGGCCATTTCCTCGAGGGCATCGACACTCGCCTGGATGAAAACGGTTGCCTGTGGCTCAAGACCCCCTACCACGCCGAAAACCTGGTCGATTTCTTCAACACCGGCGACCGCATCGAACGCCTGCCCGATGGATCGGCGATCTTCAAGAACCGCATCCACGACGTTTTGCGCGTGCGCGGCCAGACTTACCCGCGCTGTCTTTACCAGCAGCGTCTGCAAGAGCTGCTGACGCTGCCCTGCGAGGTGGGCCAGTGCGCTTATTCGGATGAACTGATCGTGTTTATCGAGAGCGGCCAGGAACAACCCGACCTGCTGCGCAAAATCCATCGCAACCTGCCCGAGTTTCGCGGCGCCCGGGTGGTCTGGCGCGAGCATTTTTGCCGAACGGCCCTGGGCAAAACCGACCTCAGAACCATGCTGGAGGAAGTGCGCCTATGAAGCCCCTGGCCTTGATCACCGGCGGAACCTCGGGCATCGGCCTGGCCACGGCCCTGCGCTTGGGCGATCGCTACCGCCTGGCTCTGACCTATGCCCGCGACGCCACGCGCGCAGCCGAGGCCGAGGCCCGACTGGGCCTCGAAGCGAAGGCCTTCGCCTTTGATCTGGGCAAGGACGACCAGGTCCAGGCTGGCTATCTCCGCATGAAGGACCATTTTGGCGCCGAGCCCGAGGTGCTGATCAACTGCGCCGGCGTCAAAGGAATGCAGCGTTTTTTCCTGCAGGGAAACACTTTGGAAGGCTGCCAGCAGCTGATGAACCTTCACTATTTTGGCACGTTGCGCATGGTGAAACAGGTGCTCCCCGGCATGTATGCGCGCCGACGCGGCTCCATCGTCAACCTCTCCTCGGTTTCGGCCTGCGGCGGTTACCGCGGATTGATCGGTTATTCCGAAGCCAAGGCGGCGGTGGAGTGCTTCACCAAAAACCTGGCGGTGGAGGTGTGTCATCGCGGGGTGACAATCAGCTGCGTCCGCCCGGCCCTGGTGGAAACGGCCCTGACCGAGGAAATGGCCGCAAACCTGGACCCGGCTTCGGTCAACCAGCCCTTGGGGCGCTGGATTCAAGCCGACGAGGTGGCCGCTGCCATTTGCTTTCTTTTGGAATCCGGGGCGGTGATGAACGGCCAGATTCTTACCGTGGACGGGGCCAACCTGGTGATGAAAGTGCCCATGCGCTGATGCGGCCCCTGGCGGTGATCAGCGGGGGAACCTCGGGCATCGGCCTGGCCACGGCTCGCCGACTGGCGGTCGACCACCGCCTGGCGCTGCTCTACGCCCGCGACAGCGAACGCGCGGCCAAGGTGGAAAAAGAGCTCGGAGCCAAGACCTTTTGCCTGGACGTGGGCAGTGACCAGGCCGTAGAGGCGGGTTACGCCGCCCTTTTGCAACATTTCGGGGACCCGCCGGCGGTGCTGGTCAACTCGGCCGGATTGGCCCGTTTCCAGCGCTTCTTTGTGCAAGGAAAAAGCCTCGATGCCGCCCAGGAGATGATGAACGTCAACTACTTCGGCAGCATGCGCTTGATTCGCAAGGTGCTGCCGGCCATGTATTCGCGCCGCCAGGGCTGTATCGTCAACCTCTGTTCGGTCTCGGGCCTGGGCGGCAGCGCGGGCGTGATTGGCTACGCCGAGTCCAAGGCGGCGCTGGCCTGCCTGACCCGCAATCTGGCCATGGAGGTGGCTCGGCGCGGCATCTCGGTCAACTGCGTCTCACCAGGACGAGTGGCCACCCCCATGACCGAGGAATTGTTGGCCCAATTTGCCCCGGAAACCGTCAACTTCCCGCTGGGCCGGGCCCTGCAGGCCGACGAAGTGGCCCGCGTGATTGAAATGCTGGTGCGCATCGGACCCGCCATCAACGGGCAGGAACTGGTGGTGGACGGGGGCACCTCGGTGGCCCGACTGCAGCCCTAAGGTAACTCGACCCCAAAAAAAGAGAGCCAGCACGAAGCGCAGGCGATACCAGGGCGAAACCCAGATTCCACCCGTGCGCGAGAGGATGACCAGGGAATAAAGGGAGAGCAGAAAGAGAAACTTGGCGGGGGTGGGCAGGCGCCCGCTCAAAAACTTGGGGACGCCCATGAAGCGCAAACACAGGAACAGCACCAGACAGTAGGACAGGTCGGTGACCAGAGAACGCCACAGATATTCGGCCCCTCCGATCAGCCCGGCCAGTTGCACGTCCTTGATCACGTGAGTGGTGAAATTGGCCAGAAAGATAGACAGCCAGACAGCCATCTCAAAACCCCACTTACGCCCCCAACCGTGGCTGCGCAGTCCGTTGTAGATGGGCTGCAGGTAGAAGCGATTCATAAAAATGATGTAATAGGG
>JALHOV010000021.1:0-1944 GCA_022842865.1 Vulcanimicrobiota bacterium
AAGCTGGAAGAGCAGGATCAAAAGTCGATTGCAGCGGCGGTCGAGGGGGATGCTCGAGGTTTCCTGGCCAGCCTGCAAGAGGACCAAGGCCAACGTAACTACTGCGGCACGTCGGCCATCTACTCGATGCTCCAGGTGCTCAGGCCCGGCTCAGGCGCCCTGCTCCATTACCAGCAGTGCAACGAGCCCGGCCTGACCTCGACGGTGACGGTAACTTCCGTTAGCTATCCATAGCCGAACGGAAGTGCTTCATGGCCGCCACCAACCCCCGGTGTCCGGCTTCTTCGGCCAGATGGATGGGAGTTTTCCCACCCTTATCGGCGAGCTGTTCGTTGGCGCCGTTCATCATCAGCGTTCGCACCACCAGACCATATCCAGCGGCCGCGGCGAGGTGCAGGGGAGAGCGCCCATATTTTGTATCAGGCTGGTCTTTGTCCAAATTTTTGCCGATCAAAAAGGCCACCATGTCGGGGTGGCCCCGATCGGCCGCCCAGTGCAGTGCGCTGCGCCCGACCACATCCAGTCGAGTCGCGTCAGAACCGCGGGCCAGCAACTGCTCCAGGCAGTCCTGCTTTCCGTGGTAGGCGGCATAATGGACGGGACTCCAACCCTGCGGTCCTACCGGATCCAGAGCGACGTTGTTCTCAGCTAAGAAAGTAATGGTGCTGCCCTTGGACCAGGCGGCCGCCACGTGGACCGGTGACATCACGTTGGCCTCAAAATCGTCAGCCTGAGCACCATTGCGAATCAGCCAGCGCATCAAATCGTCCCAGCCCAAAAAGAGCGTCCACTGGATCGGGCTCCAACCGCCGCGATCCTTTTGCTTGGACAGATCAGGCTGTTCGCGAAACAAATCGCGCACCTGATCGCGATTTTGGGTAAAAAGCAGAATGAACTCGGTCTCGGAGAGGGGCTGATTCAGCTTCTCCCGGGCCGCCCGCAGGGTGGTCGCCAGCCGGGCGACCAACTTCTCACGGGGACCCACGAAGTTTTGCAGCACCTTAAGAGAACCCGTGCAGAGGGGTTCGACGCTCTTGAGCTGACCTTGCTCCAGACTGACCTCGGCCATTTCCAAGAGCGCTTCCGCTTCCCAACTGCGCGGCGGGCGCTCCGACTTGTTCAGACGCACCAGCACGTCCTTGTAGGCATCAATCGCTTCCGGCAACTGATTGAGACTGCGCAGGGTGCGGGCGCTGGTCAAAACGGTATCGATGACTTCGACCGAATAGTCGCCGAACTGTTTGATCTGCAAATCCTTCACCTTGCGGTAAGCTTCCACCGCCTGATCCAACAGCCCCGAGGCTCGCGTATTGCGAGCCATCAAACTCATGACCTCCGCGACTTCCCGGCTTTGGCCCAACTTCTCGAAAAGCGGCAGCGAACGTTTGGCCATCTCCAGAGAGTCCTGATTCTGTCCGCGCGCCTCTAGAACGGCGGCACAGTCGCGCAGGCACTGAGCGTAGACGGCCTCCTCGGTCATCTTGAGGGATTCATAGGAGCCGAGGGCCTTGCGATAGTTCTGCTCAGCCAGCTCGTGTTTGTTCTGCAAGCGATATAGATTACCCAGGCTGTGAGTGGCGGAAAGCTTATTGAGATCGTGATCATCCAGCTCTTTGCCGCGCTCAAGAGCCTCCAGCAACAATTTCTCGGCTTCCGCGAGTCGACCCAAAGACTGGTGCTGGTAGGCCGCATCAACATTCTTCTTGACATTGAGCTGGGCGGCTATGCGTTTGGTGTCGCCCGTAGCCGAGCTCACCAACCCCACCGCAGCGCAGACGAGCAGGCCACCCACGGCCAAGCCGCCGGTCTCCACCGGGCCCAAGTGCAAGGCAAGCTTGCCGACGGCGCCACCAATGGTGGCTCCCACCACGCCAAGCCCACCGATGAGCGCGTAATTAGGACCTTTTCTTGATTTCTGAGCCATGAGGCCGCAGATCTTAAGAG
>JALHOV010000021.1:1954-30835 GCA_022842865.1 Vulcanimicrobiota bacterium
GGCCGCTCCGCTATCTAAAAATGCAGGCTTTCTGTTCCCTGCCCCTTCAAGCAGACCCTGCTTGGCGGGGTGACTTCCATTCCCCAGTGTGCTACCCTAACGGTTCAATCAGCTGGGAGAAACCGATGAAATACAGCCCTGAATTTCTAGAAGCGATTCGAAAAATTTTGAATGAGACTCGGCAGGATCGGCTCTGTCGCCCCTTCCTCGCCAAGCGTCCGCAAGCGGAAATCCTCCCGTTTTTGGGGTCTCCCACTCCGGCCTATTTCTTTTTAGGCGTCAATCCCGCCGGCTATGATGTCAGTGGAGCTCCCACTCAAGCGGAGGATTACATTGAATGGGCCAGCGCTTACTTTGACGGGCCCAATAATGACAAGGGCAGCTTCACTGGTTACTTACCCTACACCGCCAACCACACCGCCAACTATAGCGCCTTCGGCCAGGTCGCTTGCGTAACCCACCTGGTGCCCATTTTGACGGCACGCAGCTCGGAAGTGACCGTGCCTCTCATTCGAGCTTGCTGGCCGCGGGCACGCCGCCTGGTGGAAACCCTGAAACCGAACCTGATCTTGGTGCATGGCTCGTTGGCCTGGAAATTCCTCACCGGCCAGGAAGAGGAAGCTACGATTCTTATGGATGTTCCGGACGCGCAACGTCAGGGCATCCCGGAAATCTACGACAAGCAAGAAGGCGATAAGCTGCCTTTCCAAACTCGCTTTGAAGGCATCGCCGAAGACTACAAGCCCTGGGTCGTGGCTCTGCCTCACCTCGGTGGAACCGGCGGCGGCAAAGACGTGCGCAAGAAAGCCGAGCAAGCCGTGCAAATTGCCCGTCGCCGACTCAGCGGCGGCGCGGTCACCGTCACCACCGGCGGCGGTGCCGCCCGCATCCGCGTGCGCCGCCCGGACTAGCCGCTGGCGACTTGACGCCCTTTCTGGCAACTCTTGCCAAATTTCTGGCAAGTCAGGGCCGGCCGCGGCGACTTGACGCCTTTTCTGGCAACTCTTGCCAAATTTCTGGCAAGTCCGGGCCGGCCGCGGCGACCTGACGCCTTTTCTGGCAACTCTTGCCAAATTTCTGGCAAGTCCGGGCCGCCGGCGACTTGACGGGCGCGTCCGGGCTGGGGGAGGCGCCCCCCAGCAACTCTGAAGCCGGCTAGCGAGCCCCTATGGACTTCAGGTATTTCATCAGTTCGAAGTGGCCCTGGTCTTTGGCCTGAAACAGCGCGGTGAAGCCTTCTTTGTCGCGCAAATTCAGATTGGCGCCGGCCTTGATCAGCATTTTGGCGATCTCCGTCTGCCCCTGAAAACAAGCGACGTGGAGCGGCGTGCCCCCATTGGCCTTTTCGCGCCGATTGGGATCGGCTTTTCTCTGCAACAGCAACCGAGCGCTAGCCGCGTCGCCCACCAGAGCCGCTTCATGCAAGGGCGACCAGTTGCCCGCGTTCGGTTTGGCGCCCAACTCGAGCAAGACCTCGACGCACTCGGGATGATTATTCTGGATGACCAGCACCAGCGGGGTCAGCCCTTTGGCATCGAGAAGATTGACCTGGTCAGCGGCGACCTGACGCAGCCCCTCGACGTCACCACGCACGGCCGCCTCATGGACCGGGGCCGCCCAGGCCGCCCCGGCCCACAGCCAGAGCAGGATGCAAAGCCTTACCAGCTGACTTCTGCCAGCGCCTGGGCCAGTTTGCTGGGATCCTTGCCGCCGGCTTCGGCCAGGTCAGGGCGCCCGCCGCCACCGCCGCCCACCTTCGAAGCCAGCTCCTTGATCAGCTTGCCGGCGTGCAGTCCCTGCGCATTCAAACTCTTGTCCACGCTGGCCAGCAAAGCCACTCGGCCCTCGTGAACACCGGCCAGCACGGCCACACCCTTGAACTGGTCGCGCAACGAATCCGCGACCCACTTCAGATACTCTCCGTTGGCCTCGCCCAAATTAGCGATAACGAACGGCACTTCTTTGCGGGTTTCTACTTTGGTGAGCAGGCGAGTGGCTTCGGCCCGGGCCTCGGCTCGGCGAGCCTGCTCCAGTTGCTTATTGAGCTTGCGCTGCGTCTCTAACAACGACTCCACCTTGGTTTCCAGTTCCAGGATGGGCACTCCCAGCTTGCGCGAGAGTTTTTCCGCCACCTGAACGTCCTGGAAGATCCCCTGCAAACCGCGGGTTCCGGTGACGGCCTCAATGCGGCGCACGCCGGCGGCAATGGCGCCTTCCGATTGAAGACGGAAAGGACCAAGCTCGGCCGTGGTTAGAGTATGGGTTCCACCGCACAGCTCCATGGAAAAGCCGTTGAAATCGTGTTCGCGCCCGCCACCGATCTTGACCACCCGGACGCGCGCGCCATATTTGTCACCAAAGAAGGCGGTGACGCTGTCGGGCTTGTCCTTGTAGTCGATCTCGAACCAGCTGACGGGATGGTTCTCCAGGATCTTTTCGTTGACCAGACGCTCCACGGTCGCCACTTCGGATGGCTCCATGGCCTGATAATGGGTGAAGTCGAAGCGCAGCCGTTCCGGAGCCACCAGCGAGCCCTGCTGACGCACCGCGTCGCCCAGCACCTCGTGAAGAGCCCAGTGCAGCAGGTGAGTCGCCGTGTGATGGCGCTGGATCTCCTGGCGGCGAACCGCATCGACCACTGCCGTGACGGTAGCGCCGCTGGCCGGGGGATTGGCAAGGTGGTGAAAGACGACGCCCTCACTCTTGGTGGTGTTGGTTACCTCCAGTCGTGAGCCGTCCTTGAGCTCTAACCAGCCATAGTCACCGAGCTGACCGCCCATTTCGCCATAGAAAGGCGTCTCGCCCAGCACGACGGTGTTGCCCAGAACGGCTTTGACTTCGGTGATGGCCTGCAGGTTGTCGTAGCCTACAAAAGGCGTGGCCGGCAGATCCAGATTCTCGTGGGCGGCGCTGACCACGTGCTTGGTCTGGGCGGCGCGAGCTTTGGCTTTCTGGCCTTCCATCAGCAACTTGAAAGCGCTTTCGTCGACGCTCAGGCCCTTTTCGCGAGCCATGACGTCGGTCAGGTCGAAAGGGAAACCGAAGGTATCGTAGAGCTTAAAAGCCTCCTGGGCGGGAAATTCCTTTCCGGGCAGGTCTTTGACCACTTCTTCAAAGAGATGCAGTCCACGATCCAAGGTCTGGTTGAACGATTCTTCCTCGGCCTTGATGATCTTCTGCAGTTTGGCTTCCTCGCGCACCAGTTCCGGGAAGGTGGCCCCCATCTCGGCCTTAAGTACAGGCACCAGCTGATAAAGGAAGGGCTCGCGCAGGTTGATCTTGCGCGCGTAGCGGGCGGCCCGACGCAGCAAGCGGCGCACCACATAGCCGCGGCCCTCGTTAGAAGGCAGCGCGCCGTCGGCAATGGCGAAGCTGATCATCCGGATATGGTCGGCAATCACGCGCATGGAGATACTGTCCATGTCTTCCGACATACCGGGCGTATACTTGGCGCCCGACATCTGCTGGAGCACCCGAATGATCGGCTGGAACACTTCCGTGTCGTAGTTGGAGATGGGTCGAGTGAAGTCGGTGGCCCCGTTGGTGCATTCCATGACGGCGCAGGCGCGCTCAAAGCCCATGCCGGTATCCACGTGTTTGGCGGGCAGCTCACGCAAAGACCCGTCCGGCTCGGCATTGAACTGAATGAACACCAGGTTCCACAGTTCCATGACCAGCGGCGAGCCCGCATTGACCAGCGAGTGACCGGATTTGTCAGGCGTCAGATCGATGTGGATCTCCGAGCAGGGTCCACAGGGACCGGTCTCGCCCATCATCCAAAAGTTATCCTTGCGGCTGCAACGGTGAATATGGTTGTGGTCGATGTCGGTGACCGTTTTCCACAACTCAATGGCCTCTTCGTCGGCCGGCACCTGCTCATCGCCGCCAAAGACGGTGGCGTGCAGACGGTCCTTGGGCAATTTCCAGACTTCGGTGAAGAGCTCCCAGGCCCACTGGATGGCTTCTTTCTTGTAATAGTCGCCGAACGACCAGTTGCCCAGCATCTCGAAGAAAGTATGGTGATAGGTGTCGTAGCCTACCTCCTCCAGGTCGTTGTGCTTGCCGGAAACGCGGATGCATTTCTGGGTGTCTGCGATACGCCGATTCTCGGGAGTCGCCGAGCCCAAGAAATAGGGCTTGAACTGGTTCATGCCGGCGTTGGTGAACATCAGGGTCGGGTCATCATGGGGAACCACCGAGGCACTGTCCACGATCAGATGTTGGCGTTGATTGAAAAAGTCCAGGTAGGACTGGCGGATGGCGGCGCCCTTAAGCATAAAGATTCCCTCTTGATCTATGAGTTGAAGGGGTCTATTTGTTCGCTTTGGACGGTCTTCCCTGCAGCTTCTGCATTCTTTCAGCGGTGGGGCCGCGGCCGCCGCTGGATTGGGTGCCAAAGCCCAGGCGGCCGGCTACAAGCCCGAATAACTCAGGCGCAGGTTTTCGAAACGCAGAGCCAGAGGCCGTTGGTCTCTGGCTCCGCTGATGCCCCAACGGTTGAAGCGAAATTCGACCTGATTGTCGCCAGCCCTCAGCGCCAGGGAAACCCGAAGCCGGCTCTCGCCTCCCGGCAGCTTGCCAAAGAAGGCCTGCTGGCTCCCGTTACACCAGACTTCCATATCGAGGTCACGATGGGGGTTGGAGGCTTGCCAGTCCAAATGAACGCGGGCCCTTCGGCGCGTCGTCAAAAGCGCGCGGGAAAAAGGGCCATAAGCCCAAAAAGTGCCTCTCTCGTCTCCGCTCCAGCCCTCGATCCGCCCAAAAACCCCTGGCTGATCGGACGGCGAGGTGTCCGCCACCACGTCAAAAAGACAGAATAGAGAGTCGCCCGAGAATTGCAACTCGTTCTCTGGCCGCCACTCGACCTGCCGGAAGTCGAAAGTGTGGCGCCGAGTCGATCGACTCGGTGGCAGATGACCCAGAGTCTTCCCGTTGAGGGCTACGCCGACCGGTGCGGCGGAGCGATAGCGCACATTCACCAGACCATCAGACGGTCCAGGCTCACGATCCGACCGAAAGAGAAGACTGGACGCGCGGGCTTCCGGACGCACGAACGGCTGGTCTCCGGCTTGTTCGGGACCAAGGAAACCCCGCCGGATGGGGTTGATCAAAGCGGGAAACAGTTCCGGCGGCGTCTGCCGTATCAGTTGCCACAGTTGGTCCTGACCCACAAGGTACGGCGCCAGGCGCCAATCCCAGAGAGCGCGAGTGGTCGGGTCTTGTTCGGGACGGGTGGCCGTCCAATGCAGATGCTGGGTCTGGGCAAAGAAGGCCAGATAGGTGTTCAGCCACAGCGACCAGAGCATGGCCAGCCCCACTAGAATTTGCAAGGACCTCTGTCGTGGCAACAACATCGCAGCCAAAAACCAGAGGGGGAAGCAAGCCTCGGCCATGAGGCGAGGCCCGAAGGCGGCCGTCATCCAGGTGAGCTGCAAGGCGACCACCAAGGTGTGGCCCTGGACGTAGAGAAAAAGCAGCCAGGCCAGCAGCCGCCCTCGTAACAGCACGGGGGTGAGCAGAAAAGCCGGCAACAGCAGCGGCTGATAGACGAATAATCCCAGGCCAGGACTGAACAGGACTCCGACCCAGTGCAATACCAGGTCTGAAAAATCAGCCACCAGCGGGCGGGGGCCGTAGTAAGGATGACCCCCCGCCCAAACCGGGTTGAGAGCCAGTTTCAAGCCAAAGAAGCACACCGCCAATCCGGTCAGCGCTCCGGGCAATGCGTCTCGCTTTTTGACCACCAGGTAGAGATAGGCCAGCGGAGCCCAGAGCAGGGCGGTGGGGCGGCACAGGTAAGCCATTCCCAAAAACGCTCCCAGGGCCCAGCTATTCAGTCTGCCGCCACACCGGTCAAAACGCAGCAGCCAGGCCTGGGTCCAGGTCAGGAAGAGAATCTCCGGCATCTGACTATTGGCCATGGAAGAAGCGATCGAACCGCTGTAGGTGCTGGCCAGCAAAACCAGGAAGGCCGCCAGCAGACCGCGGCGAGCTCCCCAGAAAGCGGAAAAGCCGCACTGAAGCGCGCCCAGCATGGCGACCATGCAAATTGCGTTGACTTGCCGCTCCATCATCGATTCTTGCGCGACGTTGGCCATGTCCAACCCGGCCCAGCGGGCCAGGGCCACCAGCGGAACTTCTAGCAGAGGCGCGCCCGGGGGGTATCCATAGTAGATAGCCGAGCCCCGATGAAAAAACTGGGCATCGTTGAAGGCCGCGCGGTCCACGTAGGGACTCAGGTCGAAGCTACCGTGCTCCACCAGAGCCTGGGCCGACAAGAGCGAACCCCACGCATCACCTGCCGCGCCACCGTTGGGAGCGAAAGTGACCAGGGCCCAGAGGAAGGCCGAGAGCAGCGCAAAGAGAACTCGATGGCCCATTCACAGGCCCCAATACGAAGGCCCCCGGGTGGGGGCCTTCTCGAAACTATTTCTTGACCAGTTCGACCGGTCCGTGGTCGTCGCAGTGACCGTCGTGAGGGTGGTGCAGGTGGCCGTCCACCAGGTAGCAGACGTGGTCTCCGTGGGGAACGGCTTCGTGGCCACAGCCAGGGCCGTGCACGTGATCGGCCGGGTGGCTGCCGCAGACATGGTCGGGGGTACAGCCGTCCGGATTCTTGGCCGAAACTTCGATGGCGTGATGCTCCACGGCGCCACCATCCTTTTGGTGGTGAAGATGACCGTCGTGCAGATAGTCGACGTGGTCACCGTGCTGGATGGCGGTGTGGCCACAGCCCTCACCGTGATTGTGATCGTGATGATCGCACTTATGGTCGTGTCCCATGAATAGAAGCCTCCCCTGGTGGTGAATATGTTCTGCGGGAGGATTTGAGATTTCGGAAAGATGTTCCTCCCCTGTTCGAGAAACGGCCCCCATGCAAACCATTGAATTTTCATGCGATGAGCGGGGTGTGGCCACCGTTCTGATCAACCGACCCGAGGTCCACAACGCATTTAACCTGCAGGTAGTAGAAGAGCTACACCAGATTTTCCGCGATCTCTCCGAAAAAGTGCGGGTGGTGGTACTGCGCGGCCAGGGCAAGAGCTTTTCGGCCGGAGCCGACGTCGAGTGGATGCGCGGTCAGGCGGTGGCAGGCGAGGAAGAAAACCGTCGCGGCGCCCGTCAGATGGCCGAAATGTTCCAGGCCATCGATCACTGCCGCTGCCCGGTGGTGGCGGTCATCCAGGGAGCGGCCCTGGGCGGAGGCACCGGTCTGACCTGCGCGGTGGATATCGCCATCGCCGGCCCCAAGGCCTTGTTCGGATTCACGGAAGTCCGACTGGGCATCGTTCCGGCCGTCATTTCCCCCTACGCCATCCGCCGCCTGGGCTACTCCAAAGCCAAACTCCACTTCCTGCTGGGCGATCGCATCAACGCCGAAAACGCCTATCGCCTGGGCCTGATCCACTACCTCAGTGAGGACCCGGAAGCCCAACTCCAGGAAGTGCTGGAGCACCTGCTGGCAGGGAGTCCCACCGCCCAGGCACGCACCAAACGACTGGCCCGCACCAGCTACGAGATGGAAGACCCCACCGACTTCACCATCGAACAGATCACCGCGGCCCGCGCACATCCCGATGGGCGCGAGGGCCTGAGCGCCTTCCTGGAAAAACGCGCCCCCGTCTGGAGCTGACCCCTTCTTGAATATTTATCAAGTCGTGAAGGAGCCCATGTTCTATTGGAGAACTTTGAGCACGAAAATTTTTCATTCTGTCAAGTGGAGTTTGCCTGATAGCAGCTACCGGCTTGCGAATATGTAAGGGAACCACGCCGTGCGAAAAATGGAAGTGCTCACCGCCCTGGACATCGGAACCAGTAAAGTTGCCTGCGTCATCGGCGAGGCCACTTCGGATGGCGAGCTGCAAATCGTGGGTGCGGGCATCAGCCCCTGCCTGGGACTGCGCAAAGGCGCTCTGGTGGATCCCGAACAGACGGTCCAGGCCATCGAAGCAGCCGTGGAAGAAGCCGAGCGCGAAGCCGGCTATCCGGTCACCAACGTGGTCGTGGGCCTGACCAGCGAATATTTGAGCTCGCTGCCCAGCCACGGAGTCTGGGCGATCTCCAACGCCGACGGGGAAGTGACCACCTCGGACGTGCGCCGCGTGGTAGAAGCTGCCCGACTGGTGGGCATTCCCAGCGATCGCGAGATCCTCCACATTGTGCCCAGAGGTTTTGCAGTGGATGGCCAAAACGGCATTCGCAACCCGGTAGGCTTATCGGGTGTGCGCCTGGAGGTAGACGCTCACGTAGTGGCCGCCTCCAGCTCGTTCCTGCAAAATATGTGCAAGACGGTGCAGCGAGCCAACCTGGAAATCGATCCCGACGGCTTGATTTCCGGGGCGATTGCCTCGGCTCTGGCGGTCCTCACCGAGGAAGAACGCAAGCTGGGCACGGCTATGATCGATATCGGCGCCGGGACCCTGGATCTGGCCGTCTACTGTGAGGGCGAAGTAGGCCACTCGGCCGTGCTGCCCGTGGCCGGCGATTTGCTCACCCACGATCTGGCTCGTTTCTTCCGTATCCCGCCCAGTCAGGCCGAGCGCCTCAAGCTGGAAAAGGGACTGGCTTCGCCGGAGTTCCTTGAGCACAATGCCGATGAATTACTGCAAGCAAAGACCCTGAGCGGCGAGGGAGTGGTGGAAGTACCACGGGGCCAGATGGCCGAAGTGCTGGAAGCCCGTCTGCTGGACATGTTCGAGTGGGTTGGAAGCGAACTGCAGCGGGCCGAACGCCTGGGCCTGGTCGTCTCCAGCCTGGTGCTCACCGGCGGGACTTCGCAACTGCCCGGCATCGCCCAGCTGGCCCATCGAGAACTCAACATGCCGTGTCGCGTAGCCTGTCCCTGCTACCCGCAAGGACTGAGCGACGCCCTGGCCTCGCCCATCTTCTCCGGCTCGATCGGTCTGCTGCTCCACGGCGCGGCTCGACGCTTCCTGCCGCAGGACAAAGGGGAAGTCAAGTCTTCTAAATTCCGCCAGGTCGTGCATTCGGTGAGTCGCTGGCTGGCCGAAGTCTTCTAAAGACCGGCTGAAATGCGCTGCCCTTATTGCTATAGCGTCGACAATCGTGTGCTGGATTCGCGCACGGTCGAGGACGGCACGGCAATTCGGCGCCGGCGCGAGTGTGAAAAGTGCCAGAACCGGTTCACAACCTATGAACGCGTTGAAGAATCGCTTTTGGTGGTGGTCAAGAAGGACGGCAAGCGCGAAAAGTTCGATCGCCAGAAGATCCTGGCCGGACTGGTGCGAGCCTGCGAGAAGAGACCGGTTACCCTGGAGCAGATGGAGGCGATCGTGGTTTCCATCGTGCATCAACTAAGACACTCTGGCCACGGTGAGATCACTTCGGACGAAATCGGCAATCTGGTCATTGAACATTTAGGCCGCACCGATGAGGTCGCCTACGTGCGATTTGCCTCGGTTTACAAGGAGTTCAAAGACGTGAGTAGCTTCGCCGAAGAACTGAAGATTCTCCAGCAACTGCGCGCCACCGTAGCCCCCAAGACCGAAGAATAAGAGGCCCAATATGCTCCACCCAGTTCAATTGATTCTGAAAAAACGCAATGGCGGCAAGCATACGCCGGAAGAGATTCGCTTTCTGATCGATGAGTTGAGCAACGGGCGACTGGAAAATTACCAGTTGGCCGCCTGGCTGATGGCCGTCTGGTTCCGGGGCATGGACCATGAAGAGACCGACGTGCTGACTCAGGCCATGATTGAATCCGGAGACCAGGTGGACCTGTCGTCCATCGAAGGAGTCAAAGTCGACAAACACTCCACCGGCGGTGTGGGGGACGGAACCACTCTGGTGATTGCGCCCATCGTCGCTGCAGCCGGGGGTCGCGTGGCCAAAATGTCGGGGCGCGGCCTGGGTCACACCGGTGGCACCCTGGACAAACTGGAAGCTATTCCCGGCATGCGCGTCGATCTCAGCCAGAACGAGTTCCTCGAGCAGGTGCGCAAAATCGGACTGGCCGTGATCAGCCAGACCGGCAAACTGGTTCCAGCTGACGGAGCCATGTATGCCTTGCGCGACGTGACCGGGACGGTCGACTCGATTCCCTTGATCGCCGCCTCGGTCATGAGTAAGAAGTTGGCCTGCGGCGCCGACGCCATCGTGCTGGACGTCAAATTCGGCCACGGCGCTTTCATGAAGGAGTTCGAGGACGCCCGCAAGTTGGCCGAGACGATGGTCGCCATCGGACGCCTGCGCGGCCGACAGGTTCGCGCCGCCCTCTCTTCCATGGAGGAGCCGCTGGGCAGCCAGATCGGCAACGCTCTGGAAGTAGACGAAGGCATTCGCATTCTGCGCGGGGAGCGACAGGGGACGGGACTGGAGAAAGTCGCCTGCGAACTGGCCGCCCACCTGGTGGAAATGTCCAGCCAGGGCGTAAATCTCGAGGCGGCTCGCCATAAGGTCGCCGAGATCGTGCGCAGCGGCCAGGCCCTGCAAAAGCTGGGAGACATGATCGAAGCTCAGGGCGGCGACCGCCGCGTCTGCGACGAGCCGGGTCGATTGCCCCAGGCCGCCCACAGAATCGAGTTCAAGGCCGACAAAGCGGGATTCCTGGGTGGTTTAGCAGCCGAGACCATCGGCACCGCCGCCATGTGGCTGGGTGCGGGCCGGCGCACCAAGAGCGACAAGATCGACCCGGCCGTGGGCATCGTTCTCCAAGTGGAGAAAGGCGACTCCGTTGCGGTCGGGCAAACTCTGGCCACACTGCACGTCAATGACAAGACCCACCTTGAGGCCGCCCAGCGCGCCCTTCAGGGGGCGTTCCACATCGTGCCGGAGGCACCGCAACAGGAGCCCCTCATTCGGGACATGATTTTATAGCCTCCGCGGCGCGCCGCGCCATCGATGACAATCAAACTTTAGGGCGCGCGGCTCCGTTGGTCTCCAACGTTTGTTTGCCCGCTTCGCTTTAGCGAACAAGCCGTTTGATACTAGGGAAGGATTCCTCCTACCAGGAGGAGAAATTCCTACCTGGCGGCACGCGAAAGAGTCCAGGGCCAATAATGCGCCGGTCCACCTTGAGCAGCGCCAGAGGGTTTTCGTCCTCGGTTGAAGATCTACCCCGCATCCGTCGGGAGAGAACAACAAACGAATTTTCGCCGGCGACGAGATGAAGATTTTTGGGTTGAAATAGTCCATAGAGTCATCTTGCGGTGGCAGGTGAGTTCGGACGGGGCAATCGCGCCCCCCGATTGTCGTCCCTGTCGCCCATCCTCTGGCCTGAGGGCGCGCTTTGGGAACCTGTTCTGCGCTCCGCTTACAATGGAGGATTTAGATACACCATGTTCCAGGCGGTAAGAGGCACCAGTGACCTGCTCCCGGCTCAGCTATCGGCTTATCGGCAGCTCGAGCAAAAGGCGATGCAGTTGGCCGAAAAATACGGATTTCAAGAAATCCGCACCCCCCTATTTGAGAAAGCCGACCTGTTCGTGCGTGGCCTGGGAGTTATGGCCAGCATCGTCGAGCGGGAACTCTGGACTTTCAATGACAAACACGGCCAAAAACTGGCCTTGCGCGCCGACATGACGCCCTGCGTAGTGCGCGCCTATCAGCAGCACCGGATGCATAAAGAAAGCGGCCTGACCAAACTCAGCTACCTCGGACCCGTCTTTCTGCTCGGCAAAGAAGGCAACGAACCCAGCCGTCAAGCTCACCAGTTCGGCGTCGAGGTGCTCGGCAACGACAGCCCGGCTCTGGACACGGAACTGCTGGTCATGGCCCTGGAATTCTGCGAAGCGATCGGACTCACGGGCGTGAAGTTAGAGATTAACTCGCTGGGCTGCGAAAAATGCCGCGCCGCTTACCACGACGCCCTGCGCGAATTCTTCGCCTCTCGTCAGAACGAGCTCTGCCAGAACTGCAAGCGCAAGTATCGCAATCACCCCACCTGGGTGCTGTCCTGTCCGGAAGCCTGTTGCGAATCCCTTTCCAATCTGGCTCCCACCATTCTGGGACTGCTCTGCCAGGATTGCAAAACCCATTTCAACTCACTCAAGCACTTGTTGCAGGAGTTGGACCTGGAAGTATCCTTCAACCCGCGCGTGGTACGAGACCTGGAATACTACAACAGCACGGTTTTCCGCATTTCCGTGAACGGGCGCACCGTGGGCATGGGTGGTCGCTATGACGGCCTGGTCCAGCAACTGGGCGGAAGCGATACGCCGGCGGCTGGATTCGCGATGTATCTGGACGAATTGGTGGCGCTGCTGCCGGCCGGAGAGGCCCCCTCCGAGGACCTGGATTTCCTGTTCCTCCCGGAAGGCCCCGAGTCCACTAAAGCTCTGCTGCCGGTAGCCCTCAAACTACGCAAAGCCGGTGCCCGCGTGGAAATCCTCTATCAAAATCAGGGAGAACTGCCTGAAGCACGCTGGCATATCAAATTGGTGGAAATCAACGCCCTGCGCGGTCAAGTCGAAATCATAGACCAGGATAGCCGCCAGCAAGAAAAGTGCGGCGTGGAGCGCCTGTTGGCGCGTTTGCAGCACATGCTCGGCCAGGGTCAACGCGATGGAGAAGGCGAGGGCCGCGGCGCTCGCCGTCGCCTCAACCGCCTGCGCGGAAAGGATAGGGACCGAGATCGGGAGCCGCAGCGCCGTCCGCATGAAGACCCCCCGCCTCCCAGCCGCAACGAAGGTAGCGAAGATACCGAGGAGGCGAATGAAGCAGATGGCGATAGCCGTCGCCGCAAACGTCGCCGCCGGCGTCGTGGGGAGGGAGAAGACACCGCACCCGAGCCCCAGGCTACGGAGGATCGTGAGGATTCACGCCGTGAGCGCGGACGTCATCCAGAAGATCGGCCCGAGCGCCAGGAGCGCGGTCGCGATGACCGCCCCGAGCGCGATGACCGTCCTGCGCGCGATGACCGTCCTGAGCGCGAGGATCGCCCCGCACGCGGTGAGCGCAACGACCGACCCGAGCGCGAAGAACGCCCCGCACGCGGTGAGCGCAACGACCGTCCCGAGCGTGAAGACCGCCCCGCACGCGGTGAGCGCAGCGACCGTCCCGAGCGTGAAGACCGCCCAGCACGCGGTGAGCGCAGTGACCGGTTTGAACGATCCGCTCCGACGCCCCGGCAGGAGCCTCAGCCAGCCAAGGCCTTTATCCCTTCCCTTTCTTTAGCGAGCGGCAAGGTGGCGCCTCCGGCGACCAAAGCCAGGTCCACTCCCAAAGCAGAGGAAGTCAAAACCAGCCCTGCTCCGTCGGCGGCGCTGGGCAACCTCAATTGGTCTATTAAAACGCAAGCCAACGGGTCGGCCGACGACGAGCCGGACAACGCTCCCCAGGGTCAGGATCGTGCACTGTCGCGCCGTCGCCCGGCTCGACGGAGATAGTCTGGTAAGTTAGTTAGTCCTGGCCAAGTTGGGGTAAGAAGCTGTAACTATGCAAGAACCTGTTGAATTGGCGCGGGAACTGGCCCGCATCGCTCGCGAGAACCAGCTGGCGGAAATCGAATATCGCGAAGAGAACACCGTTTTGCGGCTGATCTTCGAGCCCAAGAAGAAGTTCGTGCAAGCGGCTACCGTGGCCGCTGCCGCTCCCCCTCCCACCACCACCGTGGTGCTGGAGGAGACGGCAGTGGCCGCGCTTCCCACCGCTCCCGCCGGCCTGACCATCAACAGCCCCCTGGCAGGGGTTTTTTATCGGGCTCCGCGTCCCAACTCGCCGCCCTTTGTCGAAGACGGTCAACAAGTAGCGACCGGCCAGACCTTGTGCATCATCGAGGCGATGAAGCTCATGAACGAAATCACCGCCGAGGCGCCCATGAAAGTGGTGCGCGTGCTGGTGGAAAACGGGCAGGTGGTTGAGGCGGGGCAGGCGCTGTTCGAGTACGAAGCCCGCTAGGTTCCATGCAGCCGCGCACTTTCACTCAGACGCTGCGGCGCTTGCTAGGCTATCTCACACCCTACAAGTGGATCATGCTCGCCGCCTTGGTGTTCACAGTCATCGTGACCGCCGCCAAGCTTTCCCAGGCCAAGTTTATCGGCGCCATTTTTGGAATCATGTCCGGCCAGGGTGTCCCGGGTGGAACTTTGTTGCCTGGACTCCGCCTGCCTGGCCTGGCCGGACTGGACCCCGCGCAACTGGCCAAGCAAGATCCGGAGGCGTTGGTCAACCTCGCCGCTTCTCGAAGTGGCGACACTCTGCTTGCGCTCAACATCATTTGCGGAGCGTTTTTGCTCACCATGGTGCTGATGGGCGTAGCTACCTACTTCATGCGTTACCTGGTCAATCTTTGCGGTCAGTTGGCGACTCGCGATGTTCGCAATCAAGTTTTTGCCCATGTGCAGCGTTTGCCCATGCCCTTCTTCGACCGAATGCGCATGGGCGAGATTCAGTCGCGCGCCAGTGGCGACGTCGTCGCCTCCACCGCTATTTTTACCCAATTGACAGACTTCGTCAGCAACCTGGGAATCGTAGTTTTCGCTCTGGGATATATGATCATTTGCGACCCCAAGATGACGCTCCTTGTCCTGGGACTCAGCCCCTTCATCGGCGGAGCCATTGCCAAATTCGGCAAAAGCATCGGACGCATCACGGAAACCATCCAGGCCCGCTCGGCCGACCTTTCCTCGATCACCTATGAGGGCATTTCCAGCGTCAAGGGCATCAAAGCCTACAGCCTCGAGGACCTGCAGACAAAGCGCTTTGAAGAACGTTCGACCGAGGCTTACAAGATCGGAATGAAGCTGGTCAGCGTCTCGGCCAGCCAAACGCCGGTGGTGGACTTCCTGGGCGCCCTGGGCATCGTGGCCATCGTGTGGTTGGGAGCTTATCGCATCCTGGACCATCAGGTGACGCTGGGGCAAATGGCTCAATACTGGACGCTGCTGGTGATGACCACGCAGCCCATCAGTGCCCTCTCGGGCTTCTACTCCAGCTTTCAAGCGGCCGCCGCCGCCGGCGAGCGCGTTTTTTTCCTGCTCGATCAGCCGACCGAAGCCCAAGCCACGGCACACCTCCCCGACCTCCCGCCAGTGGCCGGCCATGTGACTTTCGAGAACGTCACCTTCGGCTATAACGAAGAGAAGCAAGCCCTCAAAAAGATGAACCTGCACGTGAGAGCGGGCGAGGTGGTCGCTATTGTAGGCTCCAACGGAGCCGGCAAGACCACGCTGATCAATCTGCTAGCGCGTTTTTACGACCCCCAAGAGGGCACCGTCAGAATCGACGGACAAGACCTTCGAGGACACAACCTGGACAGTCTGCGCAGTCAGATCGGTCTGGTCACTCAGGAATCCGTGCTGCTGGGCGGAAGCGTCTCGGAGAACATCGGCATGGGGCGACCCGGAGCCACCCACGAGGAAATTGTGGCTGCCGCCAAACTGGCCAACGCCCACGATTTTATCAGTCGTCTGCCGGACGGCTACAACAGCGACGTGGGCGAGCGTGGCTCCAAACTCTCAGGCGGCCAACGTCAGCGGGTGGCCATCGCCCGCGCCTTGCTGCGCAATCCGCGCATCCTGGCCCTGGATGAGTTTACCTCGGGAATCGACCCCGAATCGGAGATTCTGATTACCGATGCCATCGAAAAAAGTCTGGAAGGTCGGACCTGTTTTGTCATCGCTCATCGTTTCAACACCATCCGCAACGCGAATCGCATCATCGTGCTCGACGATGGGGATATCGTCGAGGCCGGTAACCACGAGCAGCTGATGGCCAATGACGGGCTCTACCGACGCATCTATCTGGCCCAGCTCAAACCCAAGGAATCCGAGGTTTTGGGCCAGGCATCTTGAAATTTTTGCAGGTCTCTACTGAGCATGCGATAAAAGAATCAGCCCGTCTACAGAGGAGTGACTTGATGATCCCGATTTTGGAGCTTAAGACCCAATACGCTGAAATTCGCGAGGAAGTAGAGCGGGCCGTTCGTGATGTCCTGGCCCGGACCCACTACATCCTGGGTCCCGAAGTGGACGCCTTCGAGAAGGAATTCGCCGCTTGGAACGGAGCCAGCCATGCCATCGGCTGCGCCTCCGGGACGGACGCGCTGATGCTGGCCCTCAAGGCCGTGGGCGTAAAACCTGGTGACGAGGTGATCGCTCCCCCCTTCACCTTTATGGCCACGGCCGGAGCCGTCAGTTCTATCGGCGCCCAACCGGTTTTCTGCGACGTGGAACCTCACAGCTTCAATCTCGACCCCGCTCAGATCGAAAAGCACATCACGCCGCGCACCAAAGCGATCGAAGTGGTGCATCTCTATGGTCACCCGGCCAACATGAATCCCATCCTGGAGATCGCCCGCAAGCACAATCTCAAAGTGGTCGAGGACTGCGCTCAGGCAACCGGCGCTCTTTATCATGGCAAGAAAGTCGGCACGATGGGCGATGCAGGCGCCTTCAGCTTCTTCCCCTCTAAGAACCTCGGCGGAGCCGGCGATGGAGGTATGGTCTTAACCAACGATGCCGAAATCGACGAGCGCGTGCGCTGCTTACGCGGCCACGGTAGTCGCCGTAAGTATTTCCACGACGAACTGGGTACCAACAGCCGCCTGGACGAACTGCAGGCGGCCGTGCTGCGCGTCAAACTGCGCCATCTCGAGCGCTGGAATGAAAAACGCCGGGCGGTAGCAGCTCAATACACGGAAGCACTCAAGGATTTCGTGACCCCACCGCCCACCGCCGCCGGTTGCCAGCCTGTCTACCACCAATACACGCTGCGCACCGGTCGGCGCGACCCCATGATGGCCTATCTGAATGAGAAAGGGGTGGGGGCCATCATCTACTATCCCCTCGCCCTTCATCTCCAACAGGTTTACGCGGCCATGGGTCACAAACTGGGGGACTTCCCGGTGACGGAGAAGGCTCAAGACGAAGTCCTTTCGCTGCCGATGTATCCGGAGTTGACCTCCGCCCAAGTCGAGCAGGTCGTCCAGACCGTCAAAGACTTCCAATCCCAGCCCGTTCAGGCCGGTTAACCCATTGTTTCGCCGGCTCGGCCGACGCTTCCGCAATCTGCTGACCCGGGACTTCAACCTGGAAGAGCAGATGGCTCTGGCACAGGAGCAGGAGACGTCTTTCACGCTGGAGACGGAGCATTTCTACGATCAACTGGAGCCGGCCACAGCAGCCCTGGAAGAAGCCAAGGCAGCCTCCCTGGGCCAGAACTGGAAGGAAGCCGCCCAGGCGCTGCTCGATCATTTTCACGATCGCTTGCGCCCTCAAGTCTTCCTTCATCCCAGTGATTTGGACGCCCTGGTTCAATCCTTCAAGAGCCATCCTCAAGATTGCCGACGCTGGGTTAAGTCCGCTGAACTCTCTTTACAGCATCGTTTTGCCCCACTCCAAGGCGAGGAACAGCAATTCCCCAACAGCATCGACTGGTATAGCGACTTTGCCGGCGGGTCCTGGATGATGGCTTCGCAACCGATGCTGCGCAATCATTTCCATACTCAGCCCCTGCTGCCCGAGCAACAGGAAGGATTGCTGCGCAGCTGGAGTTTCAACCAGTTGGGCCATCTGATCGACCTGGTCCGCAGTCACTGGTTGACCGGCAATGAGGCCTACGCCAGCGAATGCATCGTCCAGGCGGTGGATTGGTCAGAGCGCAATCCTGTCTTTATGGGCATGGGTTGGTACCACCCGAAGGTGGTGGCGGCTCGGGCTCTCCACTGGTATTTACTGGTGCAACACCTGCTCGTCTCCAATTTGATGCAGGGCGAATTGCTGGCTCGGTTTCTCAAGTGCCTGCTAACCCATGCTGCCTACCTGGCACTGCATCTTCGCAGTTCCTCCGAGCATCGACTGGCCGCTGCCTCGAGTCTCTATTTGATCAGTGGCCACCTACCCGAACTGATCCCCAGCAAGAAGTGGAACGCTCTGGCTCGCCAGCACCTGCATATCGCCCTTCAGGAAGACTTTTCCAGCGACGGTATGCACCGGTCGGGCAACGCCTCTCTCCATCGTGAAGCGCTCGACTGGATGTTGTTGTGCTATCTGTTTGACGTCATCAATTCGCGCAATCCGGATAATCTGCACCCGGCATGCGAAGCAGCCCTGGAATCGCTTTGCTACATGAAACCTGCGGCCGGTCAGCAAGGCGAGGCTGGCCCGACGTTGACGGAAGGCCTGCTCGGTCGCGGAGTCGGTCCCATCGAGCACTCCCATCGTTTGCTCGCCCTGGGGGCGCTGCTTTTGCAACGCGGCGACTGGATGCCGGCCGGTGAAGTGCCCGCGGAGTTGCTCTGGTGGCTGGGATTGCAGGCCCCCTCGCGCGCTCAACAACTGGAACGCGGGGAACCGCGCGGCATTCGGCGTCTCTTTACCAATTCGCAGACGGCCATCGTGCGCGACAATTGGGGACCCCGTTCGAACTGGTGTCATTTCACGGGCTTTCGCCCGCGCTGGACGCGCGACCACGACGGTCGCTACTGCGATCCCGATCCGATCGCTCTGCCCAACCACGACGACGCCCTGAGTTTGGCCCTCAACGTGGAAGGCGAGCCGATCTTTCTGGAGGCCGGCGGTCCCATGGTCGGCGGCGAACTGGGCCGACTGTTCGGCCGCCTGGGCGCCCATACCAGCGTTCGCATCGGACGCGAGCTGGAACCGCTGGGAGTGGCGCCCGACCTGGAGGAAGCGCCGCTCAAGCTCAAGCTAGAGTCATGCAAAGACGGCCACTACTTGTGCGCGCAGCGCCCGGTGTGGTTCGACCTGGACCAGCCGTTCTGGCTGACCCGCGAAATCTTGTTTATGCCAAAAAAACAGCGGGTGGTCATTCGCGACCACCTGGACGGGGAGGGCGAGCTTCATCTTGAGAGCAACCTGCTGCTTTCGCCTCACCTGGACGTGCTGATGCGCGGAGACATGGGCAGCTTGCTGCGTGGCCGCAAAGTCCAGGCACGAATTCTGCCGCTCTTTCCGGCCCGCTTCCGCTACGAAATGCTCAAAGGGCGCAGCCAGGGCCTGCAAGGCTTCTTCTATTCGGAGACCGGAAAGGCCGTGCCCACCAATCTGCTTCGGTATTACTCGAGAGTTCAGGCGCCCTGCACGGTCACCCTGTGGATCGCCTGGAACCCCGAAGACACCCTGACCCCCCGCGTCCAGGACGTCGAACGCCTCTTCAAAACCCGCTAGCCCTAAATTGGCCCCAGCCTAAGCGGTCGGTCGCTCGCAAGCGAGCTCCACTCCCGCGTGCTGTTAGTGGGCCAATTTAGACCACAACTCAAGTGAAGGCTAGCGGCCTTCGGCCTAACTAGCCTAGAAGGGTTGGTCCCAGGCGGCCAGGGTGTGCAAAATCTTGTCTTCCAGTTCCACGCCGGACCAGGTCTGCGGCACGTTGTTGACCAGGATGGAGAACCCCAGAGTCTGGCCGTAAGCGCTGACCAGATAGCCAGTCAGAGCAGAGTGCTCGTCCAGCGTGCCCGTCTTGGCTCTTAAAGTGAGTCCGCCCAGGCGTGAGGTAAGAGTGCCTTCCCCACCGGTAGGCAGACTGTCCACGTAAGTTTGCCCGTGGCGATGGCGCCACATGATTTCGACGACTCCCACCAGTTGGCGCGGCGTGATGCGGTCGCTGGTGGAGAGGCCGCTACCGTCCACCATGACCAACCCCTCGTCACTCACATTGTGTTTGCGCAGAAAATCGCGCACGGCCGCCTCGCCGTTGGCCGCCGTTCCATGTCCCCGGCTCTTGTAACCGAGCGTTTTGAAGACATGCTGAGCGAATACATTGTCGCTCTCCTTGTTGACCTGGGCGATGATGTCTTTCAGGCGGGGCGACTGATAGCGAGCGATCAACGGCGTGGAACTGGACCTGGCCACCTCGTTGCCCAGGCTGATGAGACGGGTCTTGCCGGTAATGTTGATATTGCTGGCCTTGAGAATGTTCGCGAAGGAGCCCAGGGTAAAGGTTCCTGGATTGCCGACGGTGACCGTCCTTTTGATGACACTGCCCGGAGAGACGGTGCCGCGCACCACCGTCACTTCCGAATTGCGGTCCCGGGTCAGCCAGCATTCATCGTAACCGCCCATCTTGTAGAGGCGCTGAACTTGAAAGCCTGGACTGTTCGGCTCGGTTTTCACTGCATCGCTGGTAATGGTCAATTCGGCCACGTTGCAATTCAGGGAGAGAGCGCCCACAGGGGCCGCATAGGAATCGAGCAAATAGCGATCAAACCAGCCCTTGCCGATGTACTCTCGGTCAAAGGCGCTATCGTCTCCCACCAGGTCACCCTCAACGGTGCTGATTCCTTTGTCTTTCAGGTTCTTGGCGAAGAACCGCCAGGGTGAAGTCGGATTGACGTAGGGCAGGCACAGAGTCGGGTCTCCGTGTCCCTTCAGATACAAGTTTCCGCGTAGCACGCCGCGGCCGTCGGCCGGTCCGCCGCGCAGTTCGGTCACGTAGCGATAGTCCGGACCTAGCAGATCCACAGCCGCGGCCGTGGTGACCACTTTCAGATTGGATGCGGGAATCATCGGCTTGAGCGCGTTCTCGCTATAGACCACGCGACCGGTTTTGAGCACCTGGACATAAACGCCCACCTGGCCGCTCTGAAAAGCGGACGAGTTGCGGATCTGCTGATAAATCCTCATCTTCAGCTCATTGGCATTGGCTGGCTTGGGCGGCGGCGTGGCTACGCCGGCTTCGGAAAGCAAGAGGCTCAGTAAACAGGCTTGAACGAGGGATCGCATAGACGTTGATTATTCTTCAAGCCGGGATTTCCTCCGGCCCGGGAATTCAGCCAGTGTCAGGAGAAACCTGGGTCCAGTGAGCATCTGGTCGCCGGTCAAACGATTTATCAAGATCCTTCCCAAGGTCTATCACGAGTACGTCCGTGACGACGCCGGGTTCCTGGCGGCAGGCATCGCCTTTTATGGTCTCCTGTCACTTTTTCCGATGCTGTTGGTCGGCATTTTGATCCTCAGCTATATCGCTCCGGTACACGCTTCCGCCCAGGACTATAGCTGGCAGATGGCCTCTATTTATCTCCCCCCCTCGGCTCTCCGCTATGTCCAGACGAGCCTGCAGAGCATGCAGGGACATTCGGGCCGAATCGGACTCTTTGGATTGATGGCACTGCTCTGGTCGGGCCGCCACCTGTTCCGAGCCCTGGAACTGAGCCTGCATCGAGCCTGGGAGATTCCGGTGCGGCGCTCCTACATTCGCGGTAACCTGCTTTCTATCGCCATGATCTTGCTGTGCGCTCTGCTGACTCTGGCGGCCGGGCTATTAACAGCCGTTTTGAGCTGGGTACAGGCGGTGCTCTCCCACCTGCCGCACCCGCAGTTTGCCGGATTTACACTGGACCAGGCCATTGTCTGGAGCTGGTTTCACACCTGGATCTTGCAGCCACTGATCAGCACGTTGCTCTTTCTGATGCTTTACGTCATGCTGCCTTCACGCCAGGTTCCGTTTATCGCGGCCGTTCCGGGGGCACTGTTTGCTTCCGTGGCCTGGCGCATCTCCAGCTACATTTACGTGCATTGGGCCTTGCGCTTGCTGGAACTCAACCCCGTTTATGCCTCGGTAGGCAGCATCGCGGGGCTGCTGCTCTGGCTCTACTTTGGCGCCATTGTCTTTATGATGGGGGCCGAGCTCGTCTACTGCGTGCTTGAAGAATACTACCCCGAGTTGCCCAAAGTGAAGGCGCGCCATACCAAGAAGACTAAACCTCGCTCGCGCACCTCCGTTTAAAGCTTTTTACAGACCGCCAGCGGCACCCGGCCGATCAACTCCCCGCGTCTCAGGGGGCTGCTGGTAGACGGCGAACTGACGCGCAGAGCCTGAAAAAGATAACGATAGCTCTCATCCCACTCGATGAAACCGTCCTTGTTGGCGTCGGCAGGTCCTGCGCAGCCTTCCAGAAGAGCACTGAGCATGCGACTGCCAGAGGAGACGTCGCGCTGCTCCGGCAGACCGTCCACGCTGGAGAGCACGGCCCAGCCCTGGCGGGAAAGCGACTCGGCAAACTCCTGAGAATCCAGCCAGAGTTGGTCGGAAACGTGGTTCTGCAAGCGCGTCTGGCTGGTATCGGCTATCAACAAGATATCCTGTTGCTTGATTTCGCCCACCGCCTCCAGCAGGTCGCGCGGGCTCAAGGCACCCTCGTCAAATCCCTTGGCGTCGTAGGGCAGTAGACCCTTACCACCCGATCCTCCCGAGGGAGCTGACAAACCGGCGAAGTAGACCAATACGGTGACCCGCTCCTCCCCTTCCACCCGTGTCAGGGTCTTCAAGCTCTCAAGGATCTTGGCCCGGGTGGCCTGTTCATCGGCCAGCACGACCACCTGGTCTATGGCGAACGCACCACCGTCGGGACGCTTAAGAAAGTCGGAGAGGCGACGTAAGTCTCCCGTAACGGAAGCTAACTTCGGATACTGGGAGCCCCCATACTGGCCCACCCCAATCAGCAAGGCGCGCCGACGAGCCGGCACCACCGGGGAACAGGCCGCTTCCCGAAAAAGTAGCACTTCACGCGATAGACTCCGTCGGTTCAAATCGTTTACCTGAACCTGAGCCCGGTTCACGCCCGGCAGCAAGGGCAGCAAGATATCCATACGTAAACGTTGCGTATTGAGCCGCTCGGGAGTTTGCCAGAAAGGCCTGCCATTGACCCTCAGCTTGGCATTCAGTAAGCCGGAAGGAGTCAATAACTCGCCTTTCCAGGCCACCTTGTCCTTCAACGTATAGGCAAAATCACGAGGCTCGGTGATGCGGACCTGGGGCTCGTTCTTCGGGTCGTCCCAGCGCAGCAAAACTTCCCGTTGCTCACTGGCCTTGCCTACCCAGATCTCCTCAACCGATTCACCCAAAGACAAGTCCGCGACCACTCGCAACTTGTCCTTGCCGACCGCCTCCAGGCTACCCACATTGAGAAGGCGAGTCAATTGGACCTGCTCCCAGGGCTCGGCGCCCAAAGTGCGCAGCGTGCTGCACGAAAACACGTTGAGGCAGGGCGAACTGGCCAGAATTTTGCCCTTCTTGGTGACCTGAATGCGACCGTCATAAGTAACGGAAACCGTTTCCATCTCCTGATCGCCATCCACATCGAAGGGCTGAGAGCGAAGGATATGCACGCCATCCTTGGCCAACTCGCCGACCGGAGGACTCTGCAGGACCACCTTGAGGCGACCGCCTACCTCCTGCTGTGCAGTGACTTCGCAGCGCATCAGCCAGTCCAGCAAAACCGGGTTGGGATGCTGTTCATCCAGGCGAAAGGTGCGCGAGTCCAGCGGGGGCGTCTCGGGTAGCAAGCCTTGTTGTTCTGCCCCCTGCCAAAACAGCTGATGATAACCATCGAGCACTGCCGCCAGATAGGCATTCTTCTGGGCGGCCACGGGGTCCCCCAGTGGAATCTTTCCATAGCCCTCCACCGTCAGTCGGCGGTCCAGCGACTGGACGGCGTTGGTGGGGGCGGGCTCAGGCTGTTCCGGAGCAGGTTGGGCCAGCGAGCTCGACAGCGCGAGCGCACAAAATCCGCAGGCCATGGCAGCGGGCAGAAGTCGCATGGCGCAGCCATTCCCCCCCACCCGGGAGCAGGCCTTCCTGGCGGCTAGAGCTCAGTGTACTTGAGATTCTTGCCGCGACAGCGCTCGACCGGATACTTTTTGGCGTTCTCGGCCATCTTTTGTTCTAAAGCCTGTTTCATATCGATGCCACAATCGCTAGCCATGAGTAGAATAAAATAGAGGCAATCGGCCAGCTCGTGCCCCAGGGCGGTTTTGAGTGCCGGCATCTCCGCATCGATCTGGGCGACCGACTTGAATCGGAAAATTTCCAGCACCTCGGCCGCCTCGATCGAAAGAGCCATAGCCAGATCCTTGGGATGATGGTATTGCCGCCAGTCGCGCTCATCGCGAAAGCGCGTAATGGAATCGGTCAGTTCTTGCAGCTCCATTATGGTTTCTTGGGGGCCTCTTTAGGCGGTTCGGGCTTCTTGAGTCGAGCCACGGCCGCTTCCGCCTCTTTCACATTGGGGTCGGATTCCAGAGCCTGCTCATACATCTTTAAGGCTTCCTCCGGCTTCTTCAGTTGCTCCAGTGCTTCGCCTTTGAGCAACATGGCCTGGGTATAATCGTCATTCTGAGTCAGGGCCATGGTGGTGTATTGAAGAACCTTCTCCCACTGCTTGTCGATCTTGGCCAGGTAGGCGGCTCCCACCGCGCCCACGTCGATTCTTTTGCCCGACAGTTTGTCGGCTCGCTGTAACTGGAGCCGGGCGTTCTCGTTCTGCTTGAGTTCGATCATGGCAGAAGCCAGGTTGACCAGGTAGGACGGATTCTCCGGGTCCAGTTTGGCGGCCAACTGAAACTCGGTCATCGCCTCCACAAACTTGCCCTCCGCGCTACGCAGAACCCCGAGATTGTTGTGGCTACGGGCGTTTTTGTTGTCGAGTCGGATGGCCTCCTTCCAGGACTTTTCAGCCATCGGAAGGTTCTGTTGCTGGTAAAAGACCACTCCCAGGCAATACTGAGCGGCCACGCCACCCCCGGGAACTCCCGACATTTTTTGAAAATGAGCTTTGGCCTGATCATACTTCTTCTGGGCCATGTAAATCTGCCCGAGATACTGATAGGCCTCCACAAACTGCGGATCATAGCGAATGACAAGCCCTAGCTGCTCTTCGGCCTTGGCATAGTTCTTCTGGCCGTAGTAGCTAAGCCCCAACATGTAGAGGGCGTCCAGATAGTTAGGGTCCTCTTTGAGAGCTTCCTGCAGATACTGAACGGCCTGGTTGTAGTCACCTCGGGTGAAAAATCCACGGCCAATCTTATATTTGTTGCGCGAAGAAACTGGCTGAGCGGGGGCGGGCAGACACAGAGCCAGGCTCAGGAAGAGCGGCAGCAACTTCTTCACAGACCTTGCTCCAGATTCGGATTCCCCACAAATTTGATCTGGTAGCGACGATTGAGACTGCGCTCCATATAATCGGCGCTCCCGTAAAGCTGGATCAGCGACTGCCAATGGCCGTCGGCCTGAGGATAGGCAAGACGCTCGCTCTTTCCGTCCATCAGAAAATGGTAGGTTAGCGAGGTCTGCTCCCCTTCCACAAGAGCCTCAATGGCGGCCAGGCTGGCGCCACGGTCATGCAGCTCACGCACCCGCTGATAAAAGCTTGAGTTCAGTAGTCCTCCTGGCTGGAGTAGATCAAAACCCGCATATCATCTCGAAATCCGGTGAGAATGGCTTCCCCGGGGAGAGCCCTCACCCTTTCCAAACAGCGATGGATGACCTCGTCCTGCTGCTCGGGCTCGTCTTGCGGACCCTCCTCGTTGAGAGCCAGAGTATCGTCGAAGAACTCGTTGATCAAGGCGACCACCAGGCGAAACTCCTCCAGGGTGATGGAATTGAGGTCGCGCACGATGGAAAGGGTGCCAACCTCCACCCAACCGTCTTCGTCGAGCAAGAAGGGAAGATCCTGATAGGGCGCCTGACCACGATGAATCTCGTGGACCTCAGGATAAAGCCGCTGCAACTTGAAGTAGACGCGCCAAGAAAGCATCAAGCGAGCGTAGAAATCCTCCCATTCGTCGTCCTGCAACTGGCGGTGCATATAAAAATCGAGGCGCAGACGGTGACCCGCCTGATAGAGCCGAGCCGAACCGATTTCGCGGTAGCGCACCAGCAAAGCCGTGAGGAAAGCCACTCCTTCAGGAGAGTCGGCTACGGTCGGGGTTTCTAAAATGCTCATTCTACCTGCGCACTGGTCTGGAATGGGCGGAGCACGGTGACGCGCACCGGCCCGGGTCGGGTGACGGCCGTCCCGATGTCATCGGCCAATTGGCTGGCAAGTTTCATACACTCTTCATCATCGGCCGTTTCGGGGCGAACAAAAACGCGAATCTCGCGTCCGGCCTGAATGACCTGACAGTCGGTCACGTGGGGCAGCTTACGCGCCAGGTTCTCCAGCGTCTCCATGCGTTGCAGGTAGTCCTGGGTGTTCTCTCTCCTGGCTCCGGGTCGAGCGGCACTGATGGCGTCGGCGACCTGCACCAGAGTCGCTTCCAAGGTCGTCTGAGGAACGTCTTCGTGATGAGCTTCGACGGCATGGCAAACTTTGTCATTCTCGCCGAGACGCCGGCACAGGGCGGCTCCGGTGACAGCGTGGGGACCGGGGTCGGTCAGTCCCTTACCGATGTCATGCAGGAGCCCGGCCCGTTTCGCAACCTCCACGTCGCCTCCCAGTTCGGCCGCCAGATGGGCGCACAGATGAGCCACTTCCTGCGAATGCTCGAGCACATTCTGCCGATAGGAAGTACGAAAGGCCAGTCGCCCGAGGGCTTCCGTAAGTTGAGGATGGACTTTCTTGAGCTTCAAGTTGCTGACCGCCTGACGACCCTTTTCCTGAAGTTGGCCGGTCATCTCGGATTTCGCTCGTTGCACGGCCTCTTCGATGCGCTGGGGTTGGAAGCGGCCATCCTGGATGAGCCGCTCCATGGCCAGCCGCGCAATCTCGCGGCGAAACGGGTCAAAGCAGGAGAGAGTCACCGAGTTGGGCACGTCGTCGATGACGATGTCCACGCCGGTAAGGGACTCGAAAAGTCTGAGGTTGCGGCCTTCTTTACCGATAATCCGGCCTTTGTAGTCATCGCTGGGGAGGGCCAGGCTGCTAAGGGAGTGCTGGTTGACTTCGTGAACCACTACTCTTTGCATGGCCTGCGCAATCTGGCGGGCGGCCAGTTCTTCCCAGTCTTTGCGAGAGACTTGATCGAGCGCCTCCCGATTCTTGATCTTGATCTCCTGGATCAGCTCTTCCAGGATTTGCGGAGTGCGCGGATCTTCGGGTTTCTCTGGAGGCTTTTCGGGCGCGGGTTGCTGCGGAGGGTCCTCCGGAGGTTGTGGTTTGGGGCGCCCCAAGATTGCGCCGGCAATGCCGCCGGCCAGTAACCACACCCAGGAATTTGCCATAGCCAGGGCCTTCCCGGCCGCCACAGGGGGCCCTGCCTCGGTGCACGAACGGGCGAGGGTGTTGATACGCTGGTTCTTTGCCCTGTGGTTGGCAGGTTGCGCCGCCCCCCCTGTGACGCCGTCTGCTTCTGCTCCGCCTCCAAAGCCTGTCACGGTCTCGCCTTCCCCGCTGGCGCTTGAGACGCCGGTCGTGGCGGCACGCTGGAACTACGAAGTGGTCGAGCGCTACCCCCACGATCGCAAGGCCTATACGCAAGGACTATGGATGGACCCGCAAGGCCAGCTATGGGAGACGACCGGACAGCGCAAGGAGTCCACTTTCCGTAAGGTGGACCTGACGACGGGTAAATTCAAGGTCATCGCTCGTTTGCCCGACCGCGAATTCGGAGAGGGACTGGCTTTCACGGCCGGTCGCTATTTCTGGATCACCTGGGACACTCAGGTTTGTCATACCTATGACGCCGGTCTGAAGCCAGCCGGGGATTTTAAGTATGAAGGGGAGGGTTGGGGCCTGACCACCGATCCGTCGGGGGATTTGTGGATGAGCAACGGCAGCGACAAGCTGGTGCTGCGCGACCCCAAGACGTTTGCGATCCAGCGTGAAATTTCGGTGACCCGCAACGGGGAGCCGCTGGGCTACCTGAACGAGCTGGAGTGGGTGGAAGGTCGGATTTACGCCAACGTCTACCAGTCTCCGTTCGTGGCCGTCATCCGGCCCGAGGACGGACAGGTGGAGGCGATGATTGACTTCACCGGTCTACTCTCGGGCGCCGACGCCCAGGGAGCGGACGTGCTGAACGGCATCGCCTACGAAGCCAAGAGCAAGAAGCTGTGGGTCACCGGCAAGCTCTGGCCCAAGCTCTTCCAGGTCCGCGTCCGCGAGGGACCCTAGCGGGTCACCCGGCCGGGTTAAGCGGCAGTTGGGTGGCCTGGCGGTTTTCTGGCAATTCCGGCGGGGGCCCGGCCAACTTGACGCTTTTCTTGGCAAGACTTGCCAAATTTCCGGCAACTCCGCGGGGCCGGGCCGACTTGACACTTTTCCTGGCAAGACTTGCCAAATTGCCGGCAACCCCCGCGGCGTGAGGCCGACTTGACTCCTTGGTAAGACTTGCCAAATTTCCGGCAACCCCCGCGGCGTGAGGCCGACTTGACTCCTTGGTAAGACTTGCCAAATTTCCGGCAACCCCCGCGGAGCCCGGGCCGACTTGACGCTTTCCTTGGCAGGTCTTGCCAAATCCCCGGCAACTCCCGCGGAGCCCGGGCCGACTTGACGGCTTTCCTGGCAGGTCTTGCCAAATTTCCGGCAACTCCCGCGGCGCGAGGCCGACTTGACGCTTTTCTTGGCAAGACTTGCCAAATTTCCGGCAACTCCGCGGGGCCGGGCCGACTTGACGCTTTTCCTGGCAAGACTTGCCAAATTTCCGGCAACTCCGCGGGGGCCGGGCCGGTTTGACGCATTTCTCGGCAAGTCTTGCCAAATTTCTGGCAACTCCCGCCGGGTCGGGCCGGCTTGACGCTTTCCTCGGTAAGTCTTGCCAAATTTCCGGCAACCCCCGCGGCGCGAGGCCGACTTGACGCTTTCCTTGGCAAGTCTTGCCAAATCCCCGGCAACTCCCGCCGGCCAGGCCGACTTGACGGCTTTCCTGGCAGGTCTTGCCAAATTTCTGGCAACCCCCGCGGCGCGAGGCCGACTTGACGCTTTTCCTCGGCAAGTCTTGCCAAATCCCCGGCAACTCCCGCCGGGCCAGGCCGACTTGACGCTTTCCTCGGCAAGTCTTGCCAAATTTCTGGCAACTTCGCCGAGGCGGGGCCGACTTGACGCTGCGATCCCTCTCAACCCGCGATCGCGACGGCAGGGGTCGGATTGAGACGTTGGCGGAGGAGTGCCGGGAAATCCTGTTGCAAGATCTCCTCGGCGGTGAAGCGGATGGTCTGGGGGATGAGCCAGGAGTCCCGGGTCTCGTCCCACTTTCGGCCTTGATGGGCGGGTCCGTCGAACTCGAGAACCTTCCAGCAGATGCC
>JALHOV010000022.1:0-26513 GCA_022842865.1 Vulcanimicrobiota bacterium
TCTGGTTGCAGGGCTCGATGCTACGCGCCCTGGGACGGCTCCAAGAAGCTGAAAACTCACTGCTCGCCGGGTTGGAAGCGCGCATCGATCGCACTGCGGCCGAAGAAGTGGAGCTTTTGCTGGAGCTGGCCATCGTGCAGGTGCTGCTTGGTCATTCCGCCGATCAGCAAGGGCGTTGGCTGGATCAAGCGGTAGGACGCGCTCACGAGGTCGGCGATCTGGATTTGCTGGCCGAGATCGAATGGGTCCGTGGTCTGATCCATGAGGTCCAACACGACATGGGAGCTGCCTTGCGCTCTTACCAGCGAGTGGTGGAGGTTTCCGCGGCGGGCAGCCACTGGCGGGCGCAAGGTCACCTTCAGTTGGGGGTCGCTCTGGCCCGAATGGGGCGCCTGGAGGAGGCCGAGCAAACCCTTCAGCAAGGGCTTGAATTGGAAGTGCAGCAACTGCAAGATCAACTGTATCTGGCCACAGGTTGCCTGGAAATTCAACGCGCCGAATGGGATAAAGCCCGCGAGCAATTTGCCTCGGCCGAGCGTCACAACGCCGGCGCCTCCGCTCGCCTGCTGCGTTGCTGGTGTCTGTGTCTACTGGACCAAAAAGAGGTGGCGGCCAACCTCTTGGATTCGATTGAGTCGCTTCGGGATCCATTGGACGAATGGCTGAAGCAGCGAGTCCATCACTTTCTCCAGGGCGTGCCCGAACCGTGGCCCCCCGCCGATGACCGCCCGTGGGTGCTACGCGGCCATCCGGCTCGCTCGATCCTGAATCGATTACTGCCGACCCAGCGTCGGGAGACCACGGTCATGCAGGTGATTCCTGCCGTTGAAGCGAGTTCGGAAAAACCGGCGCCTGCCCCCAGGCGAGGCCTCCATCCTGTGCTTGCCCTGGTCGGACTGCTGGGCCTCTGCATGGTCGGCTATGGCGTTAAGCAGGCGATGGCGCCGGCTCCTGCGATGATTGCCAGCGCGACTCCGGTGCAAACCGCCTCGCCCACTCCACAGGCCACACTGGAAGCCACGGCCAGTCCGGCCGTCACCCCCAGTGTAGCTCCCACCGAGGACTTCCGGCCGCCCGAAAAAGTCAAGTTGTCGGTGGTTCTGGTGCCTCCCAAAACCGGCTGGTTGACCGTCGACGGAGAACCCGAACGCCTGCGCATCGAGAACGGCCTCTTCAGCGGCAAGTTTCCCAGCGGCACCCATACGGTCACGATTGACGTCAAAGGCTTCGAAAAGGACGAGCGCGAGTTGCCCTTCCTGGAAGCCGACGTGCTCAAGGTCGCATTGGTCCCCATAAAAGTTCCGGTCACCCTGGCTGCCCAGCCCGGACCCGTCAAAGTCCAGGTGGACAACGGGGAGCCCCAGCGGTTGGATGGTTCGGGAACGGTGAAGGGGACTTTCCCGCTTACCTTTGGAAGACATACTCTCAAGGTAACCAAGAATGAGTACATCACCGAAACCAAAACCATCGAAATCAAAGGCGACGAACCCCAAAACGTCAGCGTCAAGCTGCAACCCGTGCCGCCACCCGAGCCGGTTTACCAGCAACCTTATGATCCGGGCCCTGGGCCGAGCTATCCTGCGCCTGGCCCTGCCCCGGCGCCTTACTATCCGCCACCTGCGCCTGCCCCTGCTCCTCCTGCCAATCCTTATACTTTCTGAGGCCGCGCCTGGCTGGGCGGCCTCCAAGCAGGGCCTTCTCATGGTTTTTGACTCGCGCACTCCCGCCGTCGCCAAATCCCATCGAGGCATGGTGCAGATTCTCAAGGAAAAGCGGGCCGAGGCGCATTTCGCCGGGATCCAGCTGGAGCAGGCCATCCAGGTCTATGATTGGGCGGTGCCGGCCCACGCCACCGCGTTGCGTGGCCTGGGCCTGAGTTCCGATAAGGTGCCCTCGCTTTGCCTGGTTTCTCTGAACGGTCGCGGGCTACCGGAACGCATCTCCTGGCAGACTCGCTACGAGGTTCCTCACCAGGCCATGAAAGATCTGGATCAAAAATTAGGAATCGCCGGACGGGACCTGCCCAAAACCCCCCCCGTGGTGGTGCTGGTCGGCTCCGAGACGGCGCCCACCCTGGCCGAAGCCGAAGCCAAACTGAGCAGCTTGAGGCAGAGCGACTGGCAGCAGGCCCGCATCGACTCAGTCCGAAAAATGAGCGAGCTGCAGGGAGTGCCCAGCCCCGGGCTGGCGCTGATGGACCCGACCAGCCAAAAGATCCTGTGGACGCGCGATTTGACCCAGGCCGACTCGGCTCTGCAATCGCTGGCGGTGCGGCTTGGGATGGCCTACAAAGTCCCCGACCAGCTCCAATGGACCCGGGATGGCAGCACCCTGCTACGGGTGCCGGGGGGCACCGTGACCCTGGGCCACAACGACCATGGCGACGACTCTCCCCGCCACTCTTTCAACCTGAACGAGCCCTATTATTACCTGGGTCGCACCGAAGTAACGGTCGGTCAGTTTCGCAAATTCGTAAAAGCCCGCGACAACTACCGCACCGATTGTGAGAAGACCGGTCGCTCCTTCGTTTTTCAGGAGGGCCAGTTTCGTCCTATGGACGGAGCCTACTGGGAGTATCCGCACGGTCGCGGCGGGGGTCCGGCGGCCGACACGATGCCGGCTACTCACATCAGTCAAAACGATGCCATGGCCTACTGCTCCTGGGCGGGGTTGCGACTCCCCACCGAGCGCGAATGGGAACACGCGGCCGGATCCAGAGACTTCCCCTGGGGCGACAACTGGAATCCCGACAACTGTCGCAACAGCGCTGGCAAACAACCCGGAGCTGCGGGCGGACCCCTGCCCGTAGGTAGCTTTCCTGGAGGAGCTTCCCCCTTCGGCCTGCTGGACATGGCAGGCAACGTCTACGAATGGACTTCCAGCCTGTACATGCCCTACCTGGTCAACGGCACCCAGAACGGACGCATGAATGGGCTACGCAAGGTCATTCGCGGCGGCAGTTTCGGCGACAATGAAGTGAAGGATTACTGGGTGACCAAGCGGGTGGCCATCGGCGCTCAGGATGCGACCGAAGCGCAGGGATTCCGCGTCTGCCTGGGCGGTCCTCAGGATATGCCGTAGCGACTGACGTCCCAACTGGCCCAGCTACCGTCATCGTAAAGCGCCAGCAGAATTTCGCCACGCTGAACCAACTGGAGCTGCTCCACGGAGCCTTCGTAGCCGGTCAATGCAGCCATGATCTGACCGCCTCGATAGTCCCAAACCAGGATCTGGCCATCCGATCCGGCCGAAAAGAGCCGGTCGCCCTCGACCACCAGTTGATGAATGGCGCCATCGTGGCCGTCCATATTCTGCTGCAAATCCAGTTTGGGCCACTGCCAACTGCAAATGGTCCCATCCGCCCCGGCGCTGAACAAGAGACTTCCGTGGGGATCGAAGCAGACACTGGTGACGGCGTCCGCGTGGGCCGGCCAGCGTAGCTTGAACTCTCCATTGTCGAGTCGGCGCTTGCTCAACTGGCCGTCCATTCCGCCACTGACCACCCAGCGTGCGTCCGGGGAGGGAGCAGTGCATAACGGCCATTCCTGAAAGTCGTCCCAGGTGTGCACCAATTCGCCGCTGGCTATCGCCACCACAACCAGTTCATGCTCACTGGCCAGGGCCAGCCACTGCCCGGTGGGATCGGCGGCCCAACCCACCAGGGCCTCTTCCAAAAAGTCGACCGGCTCGCCCTGCCAGGTCAGCAGACCCTCTTCGTCGCTGCTCCATTCGCCGTCGCGTAGCTGCAGCGCCGGCATGGCGTCCCTTTGAGCCAGACGCACACTGCTAGAGAGATCCCACTGTTCCGCCCCCAACTCCCCGGCCGTCCAGGCGTGCTTGCTGGACCAATCGACGCGCAGTCGACGAGAGCCCGTGGCCACGCTGAGACGACGAAGTTCCTGGCCTTCGGCATCGCTAACCAGGAGCAAACCGTCCTCTCCCAAACTCACCAGCAACTGGCCGTCAGGGGATACCGCCAGGTCTTCAATGCGCCCGCGGTGCGGGTTCCAGGATTTCTCCGGACCAAGCTCGGCGCTCCAGCGGTCGATCTGCAAAGCCGAAGTGTAGTAACGGCCCTGCTGATCCCGAGCCACGCCCAGAATCGGCGTCCACAAACGCCCAAGCAGAGTTCCCTCGCGATCCCACTGCAGGATACCACTCCGGGCACACACCCAGAGTCCCTGTTGATCCCAATCCAATCGGCGTATTTCGCCGTATCCCGCCCGGTAAAGAAAGCCCTGCTGGCGCAAGTCGGGGTGCAGGCGCGTGTTGGGCGCGACGTATTTCTTGTTCGGTTTTCCCATAGAGGCGCAGCCTTCGCCCGGTCGCAAACCTCCCCCTACAGGAGAGGTGATTTTCCGGTTGCGTCACAATCCTTGGGAGATGAAAAAATTTAAGTTCGCCCTGGTCGGATGCGGTCGCATCGCGGATCGACACGCCCAGCAGATTTCTCGAGTCGGAGAACTTGCGGCAGTTTGCGACGTGGTTCCGGAATCGGCCCAGAAGCTGGCCGGTCAGTATAACACGCGCGCCTATTCCTCTTTGGAAACCATGTTGGCCCAAGAGGCGGACCTGGACGTGGTTTCGGTGTGCACACCCAACGGTCTGCACGCAGAGCACAGCATCAAGGCGCTCCAGGCCGGCTGCAATGTGCTGGTGGAAAAGCCCATGGCCCTGTCCTCCAAGGATTGCGGCGAAATGATCAAGGCGGCCGAGCGTGCCAACCGCCGGCTTTTTGCTATCAAGCAGAACCGCTTCAACCCGCCCGTGGCGGCCGTGAAGGAAGCGCTCGACCAGGGGGTATTGGGTAAAGTTCTGAGTTTCCAACTGAGCTGCTTTTGGAATCGCAATCCCGATTATTACGCCAATTCCTGGAAGGGCACTCGCGACCTGGACGGGGGCACCCTGTTCACCCAGTTCAGTCACTTTGTCGACTTGTTGTATTGGATGCTAGGAGACGTCCATCGAGCCTACGCCTTGACCGGAAATTTCGCTCATCAGGGGATCATCGAATTCGAGGACACCGGGGCTGTGCTGCTGGAGTTCGATAGTGGCGCGATCGGCACTCTCAATTACACGGTCAACAGCTACCAGAAGAATATGGAAGGCTCGCTGACCCTTTTCGCCGAGAACGGCACCGTCAAGATCGGTGGTCAGTATCTTAACGAACTGGAATATCAATCCATCAAGGACTTTACCTTCAAGGACCTGCCGGAAGGCAACCGGGCCAACAATTATGGCAACTACGTGGGTTCGATGAGCAACCACGACAAGGTCTATGATAACGTCGTCGACGCCTTGCTTAATCTGACGGCCATCTCAACCAATTCCTTCGAAGCCCTGAAGACGGTAGAGATCATAGAAAAAATCTACAAGGCAGCCTATGCTTCGCGCCACCAGGAGAGCTTTCGGTGAGTCTTAAGAAATATCAGGCGACTATTCGGGACGTCCAGTTTGGTGACAACGTGACCGTGGTGGAGCCGGTCAACCTCTATGAATGCATCATTGGCTCCGACAGCTTTGTGGGCCCTTTTTGCGAAATCCAGAAAGGCGTAGTGATTGGCTCAAAAACCCGCGTGCAATCGCACACTTTCGTCTGCGAGCTGGTCACCATCGGCGACCACTGCTTCATCGGCCACGGCGTGATGTTCATTAACGACCTCTTCAGCGAGGGCGGACCCTCGGGAGCACCCGAAAAATGGAAAGCCACTCACATCGGCCACCACGTTTCCATTGGTAGCAATGCGACGATTTTGCCGATTCACATCTGCGATCACGTGGTCGTTGGAGCCGGCTCGGTGGTCACCAAAGACATCACTCGGCCCGGAGTATACGCCGGCAATCCCGCTCGTTTTCTGCGCGAGCACCGCTGATGCTGGTCGCTGCCGCGGTGGTCAAGGAGCAGGATGGATACTGGCTGGTGCGCCGCGGTCCAGGACGCGATCACGCCGGAATGTGGGAATTTCCCGGGGGCAAACTGGAGGCCGGCGAAACCTTCGCCCAGGCTCTCTCCCGGGAACTGTGGGAGGAGCTGGGCCTTCGAGTGCAGGTCGGTGATTTGCTGGCCAAAGCACGCAATGAGCGCATCGAAATGCACGCCTTCGCGGTGCGCATCGAGCAGGGCCCGCCGGAGCTGCGCGAGCACGACGCCCAGGCCGTCATCCCCCTGTCGGAGTTACCCAATTACCCGATGAACGACCTGGACCAGCAAGTGGTGAGGCAGTTGCGCTGATGAAGTCCAAACGCTTTCAACCCCGTCGCTACCAGCTGAAAAAGGAAGGCGCCGCCGTGGTGCGCCAGGGCCATCCCTGGATTTTCCGCGACAAGCTCAGCACAGCTATCGAAGTTTTTGAAGACGGCCAGTGGTTGCAACTGCTGGATGGGGCCAACGAAACGGTAGGCTGGGGCCTTTACCAGGCCGCCGGAGGGGTCGGCATCCGCGTGCTGCGCAAAGGGGAGAACCCGCCCAGCCGCGAGTGGTATCACAAGTTAGTCCAGAAAGCCATTGCCCAGCGCACGCCTCTGCGCCGTGAGACCGAAGCCTATCGTGTCTTTAATGGGGAAAGTGACAAGCTCCCCGGTATCGTGCTGGATGTCTACAATGGTTACGGAGTGCTTCAGACCTACTCCAAAGGGGTGGACAGCCTGGGGCGCTACCTGGCGGGCATTGCCTATCAAGAACTCGGGCTCAAGGGCCTGCTTTGGAAAACCCCCTCCAAGCGCAAGGATAGCGAGCAGGTGGTGCGCCTGTTGCGCGGCCGGCTGCCTTCCCTGGTGCGCTTTCAGGAAGGCGATCTGAAGCTGGCGGCCGACCTGCGCAGCGGCCAGAAGAGCGGAACCTTCCTGGACTTGCGGGGTATCCGCCGCTGGTTGGCGGAACAGCCCATGCGCGGCAGCCGGGTCATCAATCTTTTCAGCTACACCGGGGCCATCGGGCTGGCCTGTTGCCAGGGAGGGGCCCGCGAGGTGCTCAACGTGGACGCGGCCCAGGCTTCCTTGGACTTCGGCGCCAAGTATCACGACGCTCCCGCTCAAAAATGGGTGTGTGCCGATATCTTTCGCTGGATTCCGGAACTGCCGAAAAACGATCTGTATGACTGGATCATTGTGGACCCGCCCTCGATGGCCTCGCAGATGGACCAGGTGCCTCAGGCCCTGGCCGTTTATCGACGTATCTACCGGCAACTTCTGCCTCACCTCAAGCCGGGCGGAGTGATGATTGCCTGCTGTTGTACCAGCCGGATCAGCCCGGAACGCTTTGAGCAGGTAGTCCGCCAGGCCCTGGGCGGAGCCAAGGTCTGGCAGCGCATCCCCATGGAACTGGACCATAAACCCGGGTTTGCCGAAGCCAACTACTTGAAAATCCTGGTCTTCCGACCGCCCAGCCAGCGCACCCAACCGCCTCCGAGCGTCCCCCATCCCAAGGCAAAAACGCTCCCTCCAGGCCGTCCGCGTCCGCGCAAACCGACTCGCTGATGAGAGGGCTGGTGTTGCTGGCCTGTCTCTTCTTCCCCATCCTCGCCCAGGCCCAGCCCTGGCCCGCCTGGAATCGCCTCCAGGAAGCCCTGGCCGCCCAACACCTGCAAGTATCCGAAAGGGATCCCCGCCAGCCACACGTGGAGGCCATTGGCCGCGCTCTGATTGCCCGCCAGAACCCCAAGCCACCGTGGGACTTCGTGGTGGTCGACTCTCCCAAGATTGACGCCGGCTGTTGCGGAGAGGGCGCCATTTACGTCACCAGCGGGCTGCTCGATCTACGCCTGGACGATGATGAACTGGCCGGCATCCTCGGCCATGAAGTAGCCCACGGCATCATGCGTCACGTGGAAACGAACCAGCAGCCCCAGGCCCTGATGGAGCAGGCCCGCCGAGACCAGCAGAAGGCCCTGGAGCAGGTAGAGCAACTTAAAAAAGAACAGGAAAGCCTGCCCTCGGAGGAATTCCAACGGCGCCAACTGGAGCTGGCCAAACAGGCCCTGGAACTCAAGGAACGCATCGCCATCATCCAGGCCCTGGCCAAAAAGGTCGAGTTGAACCTGCGCGCGCAGGAAGCCGACGCCGACAGCGTCGGCCTGCAGTTGGCGCGCCTGGCCGGCTACCGCGAAGACGGCCTGGTCACGGCCCTGGCCAAAATTCAGCAAGCCGGCGGCAGTTCTCAGAATCTGGCCGGCTACCGTCACCCGCCGATTGCCTATCGGCTCGCACGGCTGCGCCAGTTACTGCAAATTCTCCAGCGGCTCAGCCCTCAAGAGATCCCGGCAACACCTTAATCTTCCACGATCACCCGATCGCTGGCTGAACGGCCGAAGGTCTCCGGGTGATACATCTCCTCGGCCTTGGCCGGGGGCACCACGAAATTGCCCGGAGTGGTGGCGCGCGCGTAGTAGTCGTAGTCGTGAACTCCGTAGTAGACCCACTGACTGAAGGCTTCCACCCGTTCGTCGCGCAGGTTCTGATGTTCATACCACCAGGGATTCCACCACCAGCGACGGCCGCTGGGCGGTGTGCGCTGAGGAGCCGGCTGACTGCCCTGGAGCGCCGGGTTGATGGCCTCCAGCCCGGCCGGCAGCGGATCCACCAGGGCCACGTGGTAACGCATCGACGGGCACACCATGCCGACGTGCACCTTGACCCGCGCCCCTGATTTAATGTGCCAGACTCCCTCGGCGTCGCGGCGCACGTCGCGATTGTCGTCCACCGCTTCATACCGGCGCTCCACCGAGAAGCCCCGCTCCAGAGCGTTCTGCTTGAGGCTGGTGGGCGCATACTTCATGCCGAACCGGTAGTAGAGACGGCCCGGACCGCTCTTGCTCAACACCAGGTTCTGCTTGCCCTGCAGGGCGGCCATGGGCACGCGCAGTTCTTTGGTATCGGCACTGCGCCCCTTGAAGCTCTGCTCGCCAGCGAACTGGTCTCCCAACCAGAGCCGGGCTACAAAATCCGGCGTCACCTTCTCATACTTCTGGAAGTATTCGTTGAGAGCCAGCAATACGAAGCAGTTCTCCTGAGTGTTGGCCCAACGTCCGGCCACTCGATGATCCAGTAGATTGCGCACCAGCTTGGGCAGCAGATCCGATTGCGGCTGGTCCTGAATGAGCGCTTCCAGCAGGATGGCGTCATCGCGGTGATCCGAGGCCAGAATCAGGTAGGACTTGTCGTCATACTGGCTGGCAAACTGGGCCATGGCGGCGGTTTCGGTGACGCGATTGTTGAGATGCCGGCGCACCTGGGCGAGGACATCCTTGCTGGCCGAATCCTCCGAAAGGGTCGGCAGCATCCAGCCGAGGCACTCCAACGGAGTCTTTTCCACGCCGCCCCATTCTTGGATATTCTTGCGCACCCGGGCCGCGTCCGGCTTGCCGGCCAGGCGCATCACGTAAAGCGAATAGGCCTTCAGGTAGCGCTTGTAGTAATCGCCGTATTCCGGCGGAATGTGGTTTTCCACCGAATTGGTGTATTCCAGAGCGCGCCGGTAGGTATCCTCCGGGATCGCGTGACCGCCTTTCTTGAGACGCACCAACGCATGCGTCACATGCAAACTCACGTAAGGAACTGAAGGCTTATCGCGCACCCAGTAGTCCCAGCCGCCGTCATAGTTCTGCATTCCGGTCAGCTTTTTGATGTCACCGGCCAGCGACGCCTTCAGCCCCGCTTCGGAGGGCATTCCCGGGGCCTCAAAGGCGCGCAGCACGGGAGCCAGGGCCACCGTCGAGAGCACCCGCGACGACACTTGCTCGGCGCATTCGAACGGGTAGGTTCGCAGATACAGGAAGGCATCGGTTAATTCGGCCAGGGCGGTGCTGCTGGTGGAAACCTCCAGGCCGCCAAACTGACGGAAGATATCGGCGGGAGGAGACACCACCTGTTCCACCGCTCCTTCATCGACCGTTCCATAGGTGGCAAAAGCCTCGGTCGTGGCCGGCGTCCAGACCGGGAAATCGAGCTCGGCCGCGTCCGCGTAGGCGCCGCTGCTGGCGCCGATTTGAAAGCGAGCCGTGCCGGCCTGGTCAGCGCTGACGGGAATGCGCACCTCCACCCGGTCATTGGCGGGCACTTGCACGGTCACTCCGGCCCCTTTCGGGTCCACCTTGAGATTGGTGGCCCGGCAGGCCAGCAGGACCGCCATAGGACGATCGGTCTGATTTTGCACCGTCACCGGTAGATCACAGCGATCGCCAAAATTGAGAAAGCGCGGCGGCGAGGGCCGCACCATCAAGGGCTGCTGGGCCACCAGCGAGGCCTGGCCCTTGCCAAACTGCTTCTCGCCGGCCACCGCCAGCGCCACCACCCGGTAGCGGGTCAGGTTGTCAGGCAACTTGAAAGGCAACTTGATGCGCCCTTCGCCGTCGGTGCGAGCCGAAGGCAGATAGTAAGCCAGAGCAGAGAAGTCCTTGCGAACTCGGATCGGCTCGGAGCTTTCCCGACGGCCCAGGGATTTTGACTTCTTCGCTTCCCCGTCTTTGCCGGCTCGCATGCGAACGTCGCCCCGGACCACGCTTCTAGCGTTCTGGGCAAAGGCTCCGTCGTCCAATTCGGCCGATCCGCGGGGCGCCATCATGGGCATAGGGACGGCTTCCGAGGCGGGCGGAGCAGGGGGCGGCACAGCCACTTCCTTGGCCAGAGCCAGCTCGACATACTGGCGCATGGTGTAGTGCTGCACCTCGTTGGCCCGCAGGGCATAAAACAGGTTCCAAGGGTCGGAGTAATCACCGCCTGCCAGGGCCAGCACCGATTCGTCCACCACGTAGAGAGCCACTTCCGCTTGAGCCACCGGTTTGCCGGCCGCATCCTTGAGACGGACTTCCAGTGCGTTCTGGCTGCCCGGTTCGGATTTGGGCTGGGCCGCCTTGACTTCCACCGTCAACTGGCGACTCTTGGCGCTGATGGCCAGGTTTAAGGTGGCCTGCGCGTGGGCCGGCCGAGGCGGGACGCCGGCCACCGGGTTGCCCTGCTCGTCGGTGCGGGCTTCCTGGCCCACGGCGTCGACGGTCACCGAAAGATTGGGTAAGAAACCTTCGTCCAGGGGTATCTTAAGAGTGGAGCTTCCCGTGCTCAGATCCAGCATCTGCTTGGAAACAATGCCGTGTCGTTCCAAGGTGACCAGCGCCTGGGCACCCGTGAAGGGAGATTGGACCAGCACTTCGGCCACTTCGCCGGGTTCATATTGCTTCTTGTTGGGCACCAGCGTTAGCCGCTGCATTTCCACGTCCCGTTTGGGAGGCTGCTTACCGCCAGCCACCCAGGAGGTCATCTGACTCTGATTGCTCCGATTGGAATCGTCTTCCACGGTCACTTCAAACTGATAGGTGCCCCCTTCGCCGGTGGGCACGCTGACCGTCTGGGGGTTGGCGGCCGAGGTCAACGGCTGCGAGAATACCTCCTTCTTGACCGTCTTGTAATCGCTGTCGGAGTACTCCCAGCTGAGCCGGTAGGCCTTGGCCACGAGGCGCTTACCGGCCACCGCTTTGCCGTCCAGGTTGGTGGCGATGACGTCGTAGACCAGGGGTTTGCCGGCTTCCACAAAGGTCGAACGGGCTTTGATGCCCACGTAGAAGTTGGAAGGGTGGACGATCAGACTGGTGCTGCTGCTCCAGGCCTGACGATTGACGTCGGTGACGGTAGCCGCCGCCTCCACGCTGTAGGGCCGAGGCGGGTCGGCCGACTTGAACTGAAGCTCCAGGGTATCCTTGCCGGCGTGGTTGGTACGCCCTTGGAAGGACTTATTCTGACTGGGATTGGGCGCGGGCGCCCACCAACAATAACAGTCCCACCAGGGCGTCCAGGTGCCGAAGGAATACCCCTCCCAGTGGGGCGGGCTGTAGCTGGTCGGGCTGGCGTTGACGTTCCAGGTCACCGGAGCGTCTTTCAGTCCCCCACCGGCGTAGTATTTCGCCTCCACGGAAACGCTGGCGCGTCCGCCCACCACCGTAGAGCCCGTTTCGGTTTGGGCCGCTACCTCGAACTCTGGTCGGCGGAATTCCTGGACTTGAAAGGTATGTTGGTGGCTGGAACTGTCGCTTTCGAGATCCAGGCGCGCGTTGCCCAGGTTAAAATTCTTGGGCAGCTCCACCTTAAAATCGAAGCCGCCCAGGCCGCCCACGCTGGTCTGGCCCTTGCTGACTTCGTTACCCCGCGAGTCAAAAAGCTTGTAGCGGACGGTCTTGTCGGCCGTGTTGCTGATATCGCCCTTGTGCTGATGAATCTGCTTGCGCAGCCAGCCTTTGATGGCCACGGTCTCGCCGGGTTTGTAGAGGCGCCGGTCATCGTTGACAAACCATAGGGTCGGGTCGCCGCTTTTGCCCGGGTTAAAGGTGCCGGCCCAGTATTCGGTGGAATTCGGAATGAAGAGCTGATCGTCTTTGCTCTGCACCACCACGGCCTGGGCCTGGCCGCCCCATTTCAGCTGGGCCAGGCCGTCCGCTCCGCTGCGAACGCCTTCTTTGAGGTCGGCGAAACGCACCTCGGCACCCTCGATCGGCTTGCCATCGCTTAGCCGGGTGACCCAGGCCAGCATCTGGTCGCCGTCGGCGGCCAGGTTGAGCCCCAGCTGACTTCGCTGAACCCAGGCGAAGTAGCGCTGGTAACGGCGCTGGCTGGCCTCGTCGTGATCGGGAGTAGCCACGACGATCAGCTGATGGCTCTTTTGCAAAGCGGAGGTCAGGTCGACTTTCACATCGCGCAATTCATCCACGGGACCCTCGGCGCTGATCTTCTCCTCAAAAACGCGCTCCCCGGGGAACTCCATTTCCTTTTGATCCCAGCGATGGGAGAGGGCCTCCTGGTAGGCTTTCCAGTCTTCCGGCTTGACCGCGTAGATCTGCACATCAAGCCACTTGTGGTTAATGGTGGTAAAGCTCAACTGCGAGGGGCCGCTGGGGTCGAGCACCACGAAGTTCTTGGTGGGAGGCACGAACATGGGCCGGGCGCTGCCGATCTGGATGGTTACCGGGGTTGCCTTGCCCAAGGTCTGGCCCCAGCTGTCGGTCAGCGAAGCGGGCACGGTAATGGTGTAGGCGGTGCGTCCCTTGGTGCGACCGTGAATCCACAGGCCTCCACCGCGCACCACCGCACGCATGCCGGGTAACTCGGGTGTGACCAGCACTTCGGCCGCCTTGAACTTCTTGGGGTCGAGGGGGTTGTTGAAGTTGACGTAGAGGGGAGTGCCCGGGGGCTGATTGTCGGGGCTCTGATAGGTGATTTGAAGGGGAGCGTAGGTGGAAAAACCCAACGACTGGGGCGCACTGGTGGTGCGTGGACCCTCCAGCGACGGGGCGCCGGCCGGCAGAGTCAGGCTGTAGCTCGTGCCTGGCTTGAGCGGCGCCGTGGCCACCACCGCCAGCCAGCGCTCCGGCTCCGCCTTGTCGACCAGCGACTTGACGCTGGCGTCCTGAACGATCTCCTCCCGAGTGGCCTTGCGCACCGAGCCACCACTGAACTGGAGCGTCGCGATCAGCTTGTCGGCATCCACACGCTGGTCAAAGCCCATAAACATGACGGGCTTGAGGCCGAGGCCCGAAGACGTGGGAAAGGATTGCTTGAGAACCAGCGGGGGAGTGCGGAAGGTCCAGCTCACCGGCGCCTTCAGGCTGGAGCCGTTGGGGGCCTGAGCCTGGGCGACCTCAGCGCGGAACTCGGTGGCCATGGGCAGGCGGGTTTTGGGCTGAAAGACCAGTGTCTGAGTGCCAACCCAGCGCCATTCGCCTGGCGTCTCGGGGGTCAGTTTCACGGGTACGCTGGTCGGACTGGCCGTGGAGGACAGCTCGACCATGGACTGATTGAAGGTCACGCTCAGGTTGGGGGCCAGTTGCACGTCCCCTTCGGGACCGTAACGCAGCACCTCCACGGGCTTTTTCTCGACGGCTGCCGGGGCCATTTTCTGGGTGGGCGGGAAGTCTTGCTGGATGCGCCGGCCAGTTTTGGGGGCGGGCAAAGAAGCCGGACGTAGAGCGAAATCGGTTCGGTCCTGGGGTTTGGCCTTCAGGGGAGCGAGCCGACGCAACAACTGCTTCAGGTCCTCCAGGCCAAGCACCGAAGTGCGAGCTCGGGTGGTGCGGCCCGGCTTGGGCCCGCCGGTGGCGGGCACTTGATCGAAGTCGAGTCCGCTCGGCTCGGCGTAGGCCACCGAGAGCAGCAGGCCGCTCAAACAAAGTCCGGACAGTAGCGTAGAAGGTTGGCTCACTGGAAAACTCCCTGAGGATGAAGATAGGCTCTGCAGGTCGCGAAGCAGGGCAGGCTTGTTCCCTGCGACTGCCGTAGGCTCTTGCATGAGCAAAAAGATCGTCGCCCTGGTGGGCAGCCTACGCCAAGGATCTCTCAACCGCGCCCTTTTGCACGAAGCCGCCGCGCTCGCCCCGGCCGGGCTGGAAATTGAGTTGCTGGAAATCAGCGAAGTTCCCCTGTACAACGGCGACCTGGAGGCGCAGGGCCTCCCCCCGTCGGTAACTCGATTGGGCGAAGCCATCCGCGGGGCCGACGGCCTCTTGCTGGTTGCGCCGGAATATAACTACTCGGTCTCGGGCGTGCTGAAAAACGCCATCGACTGGATCTCGCGACTGCCCGATCAGCCCATCAGCACGAAGCCGGTGGCCATCATGGGGGCCTCCATGGGAGGCCTGGGCACGTCCCGGGCCCAATACCACATGCGCCAGATTCTGGTATATCTCAACGCCCACGTGATGAACCGCCCCGAGATGATGGTGTCTTCGGCGCACAGCAAGTTTGACGCCCAGGGAAAGTTGACCGACGAGTCGACCCGCGAAAACCTGGTAAAATTCTTGAGCGCCTTCCAGACTTTCGTCACCCGATTTCGCTAGACAAAAAGACTACAAGTAACTACAATTTCAAAATGGAGCAGATCGGGATCCGAGCGCTTAAAGCAAAATTGAGCGAATACGTGCGCAAAGCGGCCGCCGGCGAAGTGATCGAAGTCACCGAGCGGGGAAGAGTGGTGGCCCAATTAAGGGCACCCGGTCCGGTGGTGGAGGACTTTCCGTATCCAGAACTGCTCAAGGCTGCCAGCGAAGGCAAGGTCAAAATGCCAAAATCGTCAGTGCCCCCAGACGTTTATCTCCCCCGCCCGATTTCCGAGCAAGAAGGCACAGCACGCACCCTACTGGATGAGCTTCGGGGGGAAGTCTGAAAATTTTGGCGGAATCGAGCGCTGTCGTAACCTGGCTGCTCAATGAGCCGCGGGCCGCTGAAATTGGGGCTGTTCTCGCGACGACCCGAGAGGTCATTACGTCTTGCTTGACCTGGGTCGAGTGCGACCGAGTCTTACACCGCTATAAGGCGCTGGGCGGCCGCCCGGCCGACACAATCCTCGACGCGCAAGAACGCCTCTTGGCTATCCGTCAGGGGTGGATCAGCATGGAAATCACGGAGGAGTGCCAGCGGATCGCCAGCGGCGAATTCCCGCTAGAACCCGTTCGAACTCTTGATGCTCTCCATCTAGCGACAGCAGTCGTAGCTCAGGGGTGGTTAGGTCCAATCCACGTGTTGAGCCTGGACCAGAGAATCCGCGACAACGCTCGCTTGCTCGGCTTTTCGTTACAGCCAAACTAGCAGATTTTCAGACGGCTGAACGTTTACTCTGGTTGCTCTGGGCACGCAGGAGGGTCAGCCAGTTTGTAAAAATTTTCAACATTTCCTTCGTTCCTTTCCTCGCTATAAAACGAACAAACCAGACTCGTGACCTGTTCATGATTTTGTAACGATTCTTGGGGCCCTGGCGGATATGCTGGGCAAGCCAAAACCCCCCAGGAGGTCTTCCCCGGTGATCAATCCCCTTAATCCTCAAGTGAACGGCTCGAAAGTGCCGACCCGCTCCACAGCGCCCACCAAAAAAGAAGCCGCGCCTCCCGCAGACGGCTTTGTCAAGAGCGCCAAGCCTGCCTTCGAAGAAGGGCAGCTGCTGGTTCGCCTGCGCGAAGGAATGGGTCTTGAAGGGGGAAGTCTGACCGATACTTACGGAACCACCGTAAACGAAGACTTGACGCCGCCCGGGGAAGGGCCACGCGTGTCCGACGGTAGCAAACTGCTGCTGCTCGACCTGAAAGACGGTCAGGATACCAGAGCAATGCAGCGCCTGCTCTCCCTCGACCCCCGCGTAGAATACGCGGAACTGAACTACCAATACACTTTGAAAGACCAGGGCACCATCCCGGACCAAAGTTTGCCCAATGACCTGCAACCCTCTCTCTGGGGGCTGAACAACACCGGTCAAAACGGCGGTAAAGTGGACGCCGACATCGACGCTCCTGAGGCCTGGGCGCTGCACAAAGGCAGCCGCAATGGACCCGTGATCGCCGTAATCGACACGGGTATCGACTACCGCCACCCGGACCTTAAAGACAACATGTGGACCAATCCAGGTGAAATCGCCGGCAACGGCATCGACGACGACGGCAACGGCGTGATTGACGACGTGCACGGCTTCAATGCCTTCGAGAACTCAGGCGACCCCATGGACGGTCACTCCCACGGCACCCACTGCGCCGGCAGCATCGCAGGCGTTGGCAATAACGGCCAGGGCGTCACCGGCGTGAACCAGGAAGCCAGTTTAATGGCCGTGAAAATCTTTAGCAACAGCGGCTCCACCAACGCAGCAGCCATTGTGCGCGGCATCAACTATGCCACCAAAATGGGCGCCCGCATCACCTCCAATTCCTGGGGCGGCGGTGCCGCCAGCCAGGCCATCTTCGACGCCTTCAACACCTCTCCGGCCCTGCACATGATGGCCGCCGGCAACGATGGCACCGACAACGACAAATCGCCCCACTATCCGAGCAGCTACGATCTGCCCAACAACGTGGCCGTGGCCGCCAGCGATCGCAATGACAACCGCGCCGGGTTCAGCTGTTACGGGGACAAATCGGTCGACATCGCCGCTCCCGGCAAGGATATTTTCTCCACTACGCCGGGAGGCAAGTATGGCAACAAGAGCGGCACCTCCATGGCCACGCCTCACGTGGCCGGCGTGGCCGGACTGATCGCCTCGATGTATCCCGAAGCGAGCAACGACGACATCAAGAAGCGCCTTTATGACGGAGCCGACAAACTACCCAACTGGCAGGGCGTGGTCGATGGTGGCCGCCGCCTCAACGCCTATGGTTCCCTGGCTTTGCAGCTGGAAGCGCCTCCCGCCCAGCAGACCCCGCCCCAGCAGCCGCCCGCTCAGCAGCCTCCGGCCCAACAGCCGCCTGTCGAGCAGCCGCCCGCCCAGCAACCCCCGGCCGCCTAGCGCGCCACAACCCATGGAAGGCCCAGATTCGTCTGGGCCTTTTTTGTTTTGCAGTGAGGCCTGGCAAGTCTGCAAAGCGGAACTAAAACGCCTGCGTGTTTTCTGGGCGCTACGGATAGTTCTTTTACGAACCGCTAAGGTCGCAGAGGGGGCAAGATCGCTTGCTACCGAGGCTGGGTGGTTGAGTGGTGTGAAATCAGATCACACTACACGAACACCCGATACCATGATGGACACCCGGTGGTCGTCTCCCTGGCGTGCTTGACGTTCCTTGCGTTTGCGGCGGGAGTGGTTCAGACAGGGCGCGAAGGCGTGGGAGTCGTGAACTCTATCCCCTGGCCGGCTCGTCTTTTTGCTCTGGCGCGTCACGGCGCGCAACCGGCCGACCTTTCGGGACTTCCCGTTTGGCCGGTGGCCTGGGCCTTGAGTCAGCAGCTCCAGGAACGAGATCTGGCGACCTTTCCCTCCGCATCCCCCCAGCGCCTGGGACTGGCCATGCAGCGGCGCCGAGGACGGCCACCCGGCCCCCACGCCCTGGAGCATTGCCTGCATCAGAGCGCCCGGGCGCTTCACCCGGTGCAGCGACTGGCCTGGCTGATGGCTTTGGTCGAGGGCTATGGCGACAAAGCCATCGAGCCCCTGTTGAAGAGTCTGGGAGTGGCGCTCAACCGTCCCTCGCCGTTCGTCGAACTGGGCGAGGCGCTGGCCTGGGCTCTGGGTCAACTGGGCCGCGGCATCCTCTTGCCCATCAGCGACCGCTTCAAGGATGCCCCCTTCCTGGTGCGCGAGCACTACTGCCAGGCCCTTTGGTATCTAGGCCCCCAGGCGCGCGGCTGCCAGGCCTGGGTCCAATCGCAGCAAACCGAGTGGGCCGAGGCCGTGCTCTATCGTTTAGAAGCGCTGGGCTCGCTCTCCCTGATCGAACGGCGCCGCGTGCCCATCTGGCTGGATGAAAAAAGCCTGGAGCGACTGGCGGAGCTGGCCTTTTCCCAGGAGCCAGGGGATCGGCTCTACGCCTTGCGTGCCCTGGACGGTTGGGGACCGGCCCGCCCCCAGGCGGTGCGCCTGGTGCAGGCGACCCTGGCTGACCCTGATGACGAAGTGAAGTTGCAGGCCTGGCGGGCACTGCTCAGCCTGGGAGAATTGCCCGGTCCGGCCGATGTGTCCCGAGCGCTGCGCAGCCAGCACCCTCAACTGATTCAGTTGGCCACCGACCACTGTGATCTGCTACTGGGCCCCAAAGCCCCCCTGGATTCGCTGGAGGAGTCGCTGGACGCGGGCGATGCAATGCGCGTCGACCTTTCCCTGGCGCGGCTGCTGGCCCGACCGTTTCCAGGTGACCGCCTGCGCCGTTTCCTTTCCCTGCTGGGCCGCCTGACACCCGAGCAGCAGCAGCAATCGGCCGAGTGGTTGGTCAAGGCCGATTGGTGGGCCGAAGACTGGGCGCGTATGGTCGAATTGGAGCCGCCCAATGCTTATTTGCTGGCGGCTGTTGCCAACCGGCCCAACGCCACTGTGCAGCTATATCTGCAGCCGGCGCTGCGCCAGCGTTTGCTGGCTCGCCTGGAAGGGGTGTTGGGGGGCGAGGAACTGCGCGAACAACTGCAAGGCGCCTGCCTGACCTGGGACCGGCTCGGAGCGCTCAGCTCGGACCGTCGCAACCAGGCCCTGGAAACGATTCTCAAGTCGGGCGAGTTGCCGGAACCTCTCTTACAACCGCTCTATTCAGGCCAATCCATCCGGCCGGAGAGCCTTGAGCTGATCGCCAGGCTGACCCCGCCCGACCAATTGGAAACCCGACTCACCGACATTTTCGTAGTCGCGCTGCCCGAGGAACGAGCCTACTTTGTAGAGATTCTAACGCTCCTTCCCAGGCAGGGTTGGCCGCTGTTGCAGTCCTGGCTGAAAAACCCGGCCACAGCCGAACCCGCCCTGGATCTACTGGAAACTCGACTGAAGAACTTCGCTGAGGCCAGCCAGTGGCTCGAGCAAGAAGGTTGGTCGGTGCTGGTGCCCGACTCGTCCGCGGCCAGTCGCGGCCGCTGGCAGTGGTTGGTCGCTCAGGTCGTGTGCCGCCTGGATTTTCCCGATCATTTTAATTGGGCGCGCCGACTATGTGAAGCGGACTTCCGCGCCGCTTTGCACGCCCTGGAGTTCCTCAATGAACACTACTCGGTACGCGAACGACCGAAGGTCCTGGAGATCACATTGCAGGCTGTCTGTCACGCAGAGCGGGCGGTGCGACTCGACGCCATCCGCCATCTGCGCCTGAACGCGCCCTTACCCGAGAACGTGATCGAGCAGCTGGTGGCCTTGCCTGCCGATCCGGAAAAGATCGTCATGCGGGCGCGTTTGTCTCTGATTCAAGAACTCCACCTCAGTCCTGGTCAGGAAATCCAATTGTGGAATGCCCTCGAGCCCGACGAAAAGCTTGAGACTCCCGACTAACTATCGGACTCGACCAGCTCGGCTCGCCAGTAGTTCTCGACCTCCGGGCCAAAGACGTCGACCTGCAACTTCTTGTTCTGGTAGTCCAGAATGGCGCCACTTTCCCGGCCGATGACCAGCGGCCAGCGTTCTACTTCAACATACTTGCGAGTGTGACCGTCCTGCAGAATGGAGGTGGGCTTGAAAGACACGTGGTGCTGGCCTTTGGTGGCCGTTACCCGGTACTCGCCCCGAACGACCCAGTGGTCGCCGTATTTTAACTCAAACTCGTGCACCTTGCTGCCGGTGTGCAGTTGCAAACGATGGCCCTCGGGGCTTTTGCCTACCCAGGTGCCTTCCAACAGATCAAACATGCCCTGACCCAGCGCCAGGCCGGACAGGGCAAACAGAACCAGTAGCATTCTCATAGGGGGATGTTACCCGCTCTAGCGGCGGTCCAAAATCGATCCTCTGCGATGGCGCAGGTAGGAGACCAGCCCAGGGGGCGCTAGCGTCGAGTAGATTGAGCATTCATGAGCGAAGTTAGAACTTTTTCAGACCGATGACCTAAGCTGAAGCGGTGAAGGTCCAACCCATCAATTCTGTCCTACAACCCCGCACCAGGCGTCCGCTCGACTGGAAGCAGGGGACCGCCGATGTGGTATCGGTTGGTGTTGGCAGCGTGACCGGCGCCTTTTTCGGGACGCTCCCGGGAGCAACGGCCGGAGCGGTGGCGGGCGCGGGGGCCGAGAGCATGGTCGCTTCCGAAATGGTGATGCAGAAACCGTCGGAATTGATCGCACGCCAGGCCGCCGTAGGCGCGGTAGCCGGCCTGGGGGCCGGCCTGGCCACCTCCCTTTTGCAGCAAACGTTGGGCTCACTCGACGGATTGGTGGGCATGGGCGTCGGTCTGGCGCTGGGCGGCGCGGCAGCTCTGCTGCTGCCCAACCGGGGCAAAACGGCGCTGGACAGCCACTGGGACAATCTGGAAAGCACCCAGGCTCCTGAACTCTGGAAGCAGGGCATCACCGGCCAGGACGTGGGCGTGGCCGTGCTCGATACCGGTCTTTCCAGCCACGCCACGCTCAAAGGCAATATCCTGGCTTACCGTAGCTTTGTGGACGACAAGCATGACGTGCACGATGCCCACTTCCATGGCACCGCCATGGCGGGCATCATCAGCGGCCTGGGCAAAGATCAAAATTACCCGGCCGTAGCCCCCAACGCCAGGCTGATTGGCCTGAAGGTAGCCGACGAGAAAGGCCGTGTGCAGCTGGACAAAGTGGCGGCCGCGATTCGATGGGCCATAGAAAATCGAGAGCGCTACAACATTCAGGTGCTCAACATGTCCTTCACGGGCGAGGAAAAAGACGACCCGGCGCAGACGGCCGAACTGGTCCAGGCGGTCGAAGCGGCCAGCGCCAAAGGAATGATCGTAGTGGCCTCAGCCGGCAACGACGGACCCACTCCCAGCAAAATGCAGGCACCGGCTAACGCTCCCAGTTCCATCTCGGTCGCAAGCTTGGAAAGCAGCAGTTCCACCATCTCTGATTTCTCACACCGTTCACCCGTTGGCGAGGCGCACGCCACCGTGGCCGCGCCCGGCTCCGGCTGGCTGGAACCCATCACGGGCGGGACTTACTGGGTCGAGGGCGGCACTTCTCACGCCGCCGCCGCCCTCTCCGGGGTCATCGCCCTGTGGAAGCAAGCTCAACCAGATCTCACTGCCAGTCAAGCCCGCCAGGCCCTCGAGCAGACCGCCGTCCAACTAAAGAATGAAACCCCTGAAGCTCAAGGCGCCGGAGCCGTCCGCGCTCAGGCTGGTTTGAACTGGCTGCACGCCAACCGCTAGCCCTAAATCCTAAGCTGGCCGCTCGCTAGAGGACTCCTGCCCTGCCATCGCTATGGATCCAGTCAAACACCGCCTGGGCGAGCACATCTTCGGGCAGATCGTGAAGGCCGCCGTCCACTTCCACCCAAGTCTTGGGCTCCTTGGCAGCAGCGAACAAGGCCTGCCCGTGATGGAATCCGATCACCTCATCGCGATTGCCGTGAATCACCAGCACCGGGCAAGTCAGCCGACTCAGACGCGCCCGGGTATCCAACTGAAAGCGTGACAGCACAGATAGCGGCAGAAACGGGTAGTTCTCGCCGGCGCGCTCTAAAAAGCTGGTGAAGGTTGACTGCAACACCAGGCCTTTGCAAGCGTTCTTCTCCGCCAGGTAAGAGGCGACCCCACCTCCCAATGACTCGCCATAAATCCAGATCGGTTGCTGCAGTTGAGCCAGACGACCGTAGACCACCTGAGCGTCCTCCAAGAGTTCGCTTTCCCGACTGATGAGTCCGGTGCTACGGCCATAACCGCGATAGTCAAACAGGACCACGCCAATTCCCCGTTGGCAAAGCTCCCTGGCCAGTTCAAGACGCCCATCGATGTTGCCGCCATTGCCATGACAATGCAGAACCCACTGACTTGCCCCGGGCGTCGGAGCGATCTTCCAGGCCACCAACTGCGCCTTTCCGGAAGGTAGCTGCCATTCTTCAAAGGTCAACCCCAGGTCCTTAGGCGAGCGATCCAAACCTATGCGAGGAAAGAGCATAAAGCGGGTCTGCCAATGCCACATGGCCCCGCACAGCAAAAGATAACCTAGCAGACCCAGCAGGGTCGTCCCGACGAGCATTTTCTTAATCACCTCCAGGTTCTTCCCGAAGTTAACAATCTTGCAACACTCTAAGGCTTACTTGTTCACCAAATCCGCGTCCGTACCACTCAGTGGTTATCTCGAAATTGTTAGGATTTCTCTATGAACACTGACCGCCTTGGACGCTTCGAACTGATGATGACCTGGAGCAAGAAACTCCAGGAGCTGAGTAAAGTCGGGGAATGCACTCAGCAGTTGGAGCGTTTTCTCCACATGGTCGAGGCCCTGCCCGGCGACGAGGTCGGCGAAATCGGAATGGAATGGCGACGACGCCGGCGCGAACAGCGCCCCTGTCTGGCCCTGGTTTACCTTTCTCTGGCGGTCTTGCTCGTGCTGGTCGTTGGGCATTTCTCGGGCCCGGTTTTCTGCGGCCTGGCAGCCACCACCCTCAGTCTGGCTGGCGCGGCCGCGCTCCACCGTCATTGGAGACTGGAAGAGGACTTCGACAACGAGCTTTACCTGCGCGCCGCCTACGTAGTTAACACGCCGACCTGGGCGCCTTAGCCCTAAAATCGGTATACCTCCCCAGGAGGATGACGGACCGCGGCAAAGTCCATAGCATGCTAGGCCAATTGCGCGAGATGGGTCCCGACGCGCTCAACGAGTGGATCGCCTCGGTCGACTTTGCCCAGATATTCCGACTCATGAGGGGATCCGCTGAGAAGGCCTTCCTCAATGAGGTGGTGCGCGGACGGCTGACCGAGATCAATCTGCGCAGCCGAGGCATTCTCATCAAGGCCATGCAGGTAGGTCCCACTCTGTATCAACGCGAGAGAGCGGTTCGCGACCTGATGCTGGCCACCCACGGGCATGACCTGACCGTGCTGAAGCGGCATATTGACCGCTGCGACGACCACCGAGACCTGGCCCAGCTCCTCTTTCACGATATCGACCGCAGCGACTATCGCAAACAGATTCTCGACCACATAAACCGCGAGGGGCGACTCCATCCGTGTCCGGAAGTGCGCATCATCACCGACCTGGACGACACCATCTACTGCAATTGGGTGGACAAACGCTTTCCGCCCAAGACGGTTTACCCGGGGGTCCTTCAACTACACCACGAATTACGGGGAGATCTGGTCGTTCTAACGGGACGGGTGGGCGACCGCAGCGGGCTGCTAGAACGACGTTACCGCAGACGTCTGGGAGTGCTGGGAATCAAAGAGCTGACTATCCTTACCGGTAGCCTGGTTCATCAGTTCGTGCATCCCTGGATTTTTTCCAAGAAATGGGCCAACCTGGAACGCCACTACCGCCTCTTTCCGGAGATGCGCATCGTCTTGTTCGGCGATACCGGCCAGGCCGACCCTGAGTTTCTCAGTAAAGCGGCCCGCCACTATGGAGTCCAGGTGGCCAGGGCCTTGCTTCACAACGTCAGGGAGCTGCCAGCACCACGTCGGGCCTTGTGCGACCAGAGCGGCGTCGACGTTTTCGACACTTACGTAGGGGCGGCTTTGCTGCTCTACCGAGCGCAACTGCTGACCGCCGAGAAGCTCGAGCGCGTCATGCAAGCGGCCCTCCAGGATATGGACAGAATCGTCTTTCCCGCGGCTAACATCCGACAAGCGCGTCAACACGAGTTGCAGCGAGACCTGCAACGGGCCGAGGAGGCTCTGAGGGAGATTGATTCGTAGAATTTCGCTTTTAGGCGGGCACAACTGCAAAGTTTCCTATACGACTCTTGCAGCTTGGCAAGCCGACCGGGTATCGCTGTCCCTGGACTTCTCAGAGCAGATCAAAATAAAACTTGAGGACAACGGGCGGGGATTCGCTCAAGTCAGGCGAGGCCGAGGCTTGAGCAGTATAAAAAGGGCGCGTATCCCAGGCGGCGGGCGTGCGAATGGAGATCCAGCTACCCTGTGAGTAAAATCAAGATTGCCCTGGTCGACGACGATGAGCGCTGCCGACGCAGCCTTTACCGGACTCTTTCCGGGCAGGACGACTTCGAATTGACGGTGGCTTGCGCCAGCGGCGAAGAACTGCTGGAACAAATCGAGGCCGACCCTCCCCAGGTGGTCCTGGTCGATCTCGGCCTGCCCGGCATGGACGGTCAAGAGCTGATCCGACGCCTGCGCCAGAGCCACCCGGATATCGACTGTATCGCTCACACCATCTTTGAGGAACCCGCCACCGTGCTGGCCGCTTTGCGAGCGGGAGCGGCGGGCTATCTCCTGAAGGGCTCCACCCCGCCCGAGTTACTGCGCAGTCTGCGCACCCTGTCAGAAGGAGGCGCTCCCCTGACAGGCAAGATCGCACGCCTATTGATCCGCGAAGTCCAGCCCAGCCAGGATCCCCTGAGCGACCGAGAGCGCGAAGTGCTGAAGGCGCTCTCGGACGGTTATTCCTACAAAGAAGTAGCTACCCAACTGGTAGTGAGTTCCCATACCGTGCACACGCATGTCAAGAACATCTATGAGAAACTCCAGGTCAGCGGGCGCCGGCAGGCTTTGGAGAAGGCCCGCCAACAAGGCTGGTTGTGAGAGCGGGAACCCAGCCTTTCACACGATAGCCCAGGCTCCACAGGTGGCGCTCCCAAGCGGGTCGCGGCAGCACGCTCTCCCGAAAAGGTCGGCACTCGCAGACGATGCGAATGGCCACCGCCACACCTCGCCGGGCCAACCACAGGTTGAATTGATAGCCGTCCAGCAAGGGCGAGCCACCTGCCGGACGCCCGTGTTCGGCTGCGTACTGGTCGAACCAGACCTCAGCCTGGCCCTCCAATTGGGCCAGACCGGGCCAACTGGCAATAGCTTCACGGCGGCGCTTGCAGGCCAGGCCGCGGCTGACCAGACGCAGGCGACCTGCCGGCATTCCCGGAGGATGGGGCCCGCCTGCCACCAGGCAGTTCAGCAGCTGATACTGACGTTCTAAAAGTTGCTCTCGGTTCACGCCGCCTCCACACGCCGGCGCTGTCCGCGCCGAACGGCTCCCTCTATTTTGGCCATTTCCTCGAGAAACTCTTGCTCGCCCGGAAAGTCATCATCGCGTTCCAGCAACACTCCGGGTGGATCACAAAGAGCGCATAGCTCCTCGAGCAGGTCGATCACCTCGGAGGGCAGCGGAGCGGCGTGGGTGTCGTGATAGATGCCGTCGTGCTCCACCCCGCCGCCCACATGCACATAGCCGATGCGGTCCAGAGGGATGCGGCGCAGAAACTCCAGCGGGTCGCCACCGTGGTTGCGGCTATTGGCGTAAAGATTGGAAACGTCCAGCAACAGTCCGCAGCCGGAGCGCTCGACCAACAGACGGAGAAACTCGGCTTCTTCCCAGGTCGGCTGGGGCCAGTCGACGATGGTGGCGATGTTCTCCAGGTAAAGCGGGCGTGATAAAGCCTGTTGGGCACGCCGCAGGTTCTCCAGCAAGATCTCCAGACTTTCGGGCGTGCGCTCTACCGGCAGCAGGTGGCCGCTCTCTAGCTCGCGAGCACGCACGAAAGCCAGATGCTCGGACACCAACGGAGCCTGGCAGCGGCGAGCCAGCGCGTCCATTTCCACAAGTCGCTCGTGGCTGGGCGGCTCGGCTCCGCCCAACGATAGGGACAATCCGTGCGGAACCGCCTGCACGCCGCGGTCCAGCAAATTAAGCACGGCTTGCGGCAAGGGCTTGTGGCTGGGGAAATGCTCCACCATCAACTCCACAAACCCCAGCTCAGGATAGCGCTCGATGGAAAGGGCGAGCTGAGCGCGCCAGCTGACGCCAAGTCCCAGTCGCTTCATCCGCCGCAACTCGAGGACGAGCCGCCGCAGCTGCTGCCGCAACTGCTGGAGGAACTGCAACTGCTCGAAGAGCTGCAACTGCTGGAGGATGAAGAGCTGCAGCTACTGCTGGAGGAAGAGCAGCTGGAGGTGGTGCTGCTGCAACCGTAGGAAGACCCCGAATCAGAAGACCCCGAGTAGTTGTAAGTGGGGGCCGGCATCAGGGACATCATCAGGGGCGCAGTCCCAAAGAGAGCCAGCGCCAGCGCGGCGTCCTCTCGCTTCAGGGTATCCGGGTTGGAGCGAGCGGTCAGGGCCAGGGCCGAGCGCTCGCGCACCAGCTTCTCGAGGTAATCATCCGATTCAGCCGGGCGCTTGGGTAGATTGCTGAAGAATTTCCAGGAGAGCAAGAACATCACCAGCACTTCGGCCAGTAGATACATGAGC
>JALHOV010000022.1:26523-30300 GCA_022842865.1 Vulcanimicrobiota bacterium
AGCGGACGATTGTGAATCCAGCCGAGCCAGAGGCGAGTCAAGCCCATCAGCGACAGGCAAAAGACGACTGCGGACGCGCGACTGCGGACTCGGCGCAGCAACTCGGGAGCGATCATCCAGTTGCGGGCTTGCAGGTCCGCCTCTACCGCCGACAGTTGATCCTGAACCGAACTGGAGCGCATCAGGTCTGGCAGGGTCAGGCTCGTTTGGGTCTGCCTGAGAATGGCCTGTTCCAATGGGTCGTCGCTCTGGTGCCCGACCTGAGCGGTAAGAGGAGCGGGCCGGGTTGAGTGGTCGACCCGCAGTCCTCCCTTGGCCTCGAGATGCAGCACGGCGCTGGCCAGAGCGCGCCGACTTCCCTCGCGAAGATAGGCCAGCTCGTAGGGGTTGAGTTCGCGGCGAGGGATCTCCTGAATGCCGCTACGGCGCAGTCCCTGGCGCAGACCATTGAGGTAGATTCCGCAGCCGAGCATCAGACCGGCGTAGACGAAGAGAAAAATTGGGCCCTGAATAAATTGGAGACTGATCAGGTCGAAAAGAAAGCTCAAGGGTTACCTCCGAGAATTGGAGTGCGGGGGTGGTAGCAGAGCTCGAGAAAGATTTGCGTATTTGCACAAAAAGCGTAGCAAATTGTGTTTCCTTTCACAAGCTCCTCCGAGAAAAAGATTCCCACAAGGTTGATCGGCCACCAGAGTGCGAAGCCCAGGGGGGTTGATGCACGTGCTGGTTCCGTTCGGCGGAGGTCATCCATGACCCCCACCGTGAAATTACGTTTTTTCCCCTGGGGTGAATGCGCCGCACCCGGTCTTTTTCTTATGCGCGGTGGCGGCTGGAGGACCATTCGTCAGCCAGTGCTGGTGGGATTGCTCGAACATCCGCGCGCCGGTTGCTGGCTGTTGGACACGGGTCTGCATCCGCACCTCCAGGAGGTGGACTGGAGCATTCGCCTCTTCGCTCGCTTCGCCCGCATGCGGATTCCCGAGGGCCTGCCGCCCACGCCCAGACTCGACGGCGTCTTTCTCTCCCACTTTCACCTCGACCACGGCGCCGGCCTGAAGGCTCTGCGCCCGGAGCTTTTGCTGACGTCGCGCGAAGGCTACGAATCCTCACGACTGGGCAGCACTTCCCATATCGGCTGGAACCAGGCGCTCTGGCCCGAAGGTCAGCTGGAACGAACCCGCTGGCTGGAGAACCTGCCGCGCCGTTCCCAGGGTCCGGTGACAGGTTTCGATTTGTTCGAGGACGGCTCGGTGCTGGCTGTTCCTCTGCCGGGCCACTGCCACGGGCAGTACGGGCTGCTCTGCCAGACCGAGGCCGGGCGGGTCTTTTTTGTGGCCGACGCGGTGGGGCACAGTTACGTGCTCACACGCGGCCTGGAGCAGCGCCTTCCATCCTGGATCGCGGCCGACCGGCGGGCCGAAAAGCGCACCCAAAACTGGCTGCGCAACCTCATCCACTGGTGCTGGATGGTCCCCTCCCACTGCCCTCACTCTTACCTGGCCCTTCCCTGAAGCCTTCTGCAAAGTCTGGCAGTTGGCAGGAACGGCAGTTGTCTCCCGGAACTTTTGCAGCCCGATGAGTCTGGTCCTGGCACTACATATCCCGGACGGTTTTTTGCCCCCGCATTTCTGCGCGGCGGGCTGGCTGTTGGCTGCAGCCGCGCTGGCCTGGGCTGTCCGGGCGGGATCGAGATCGCCCGATATGGAGCGTCGCGTTCCTCTGATGGGAATGCTGGCCGCCTTCGCCTTTGTGGCCCAATCGCTGCAGTTTCCCATACCCGGGGGCACCAGCGCCCACCTGCAAGGATCGGCCCTGGTGGCGCTGGCCTTGGGCCCCGCCGCCTCCCTGCTGGTGCTGACGGTGGTCATCGCCATGCAGGCCCTGATCTTTGGCGACGGCGGCTTGCTGGCCATGGGCTGGAATGTGGTCAATATGGCCCTGGTGGGAGCCCTGGGAGCTTACAGCATGGGTTGGCTGGGTCAAAAACTCCGTCTGCCCTCATTTGCCTGGGCTTTTGCGGCGGCCTGGATCAGCATCGAACTGAGCACCCTGGCCACCTGCCTGGAACTGGCCGCCGCCGGCGCCTCTCCGCTCAAGCTATCGCTGGCCGGCATGTTGCCTGCGCAAGGGCTGGTCGGCCTGGGGGAGGGTGTGGCCACAGCCGCCGCGCTGGGCATCCTGCGCCAGCGTCGACCCTGCAGCCCCCTGAACTGGAGGGAAGCCGCTCCCGGCTGGCTGATCATCAGCCTTCTGCTGGCTCTGTCGGTGGGCGGGCTGATTTGAAGCATCCCGGCCTGACCCTGGCTCTCTCCTTTAGCTATCTGATCTGGCTTGGTCTGGTGCCGGTGGGCCAGTGGCATCGATTGGCGGGCTTTGCGTTGCTGGTCTGGTCAGCCGCGCTGGCTTCCCGGCGCAACCCCCTGGGTCTGGCCGGTCAGGCGCTGGCAGTGACCCCCTTCTCGCTGGCGGCGCTACCGCTGATCTTCACCGTTCCCGGTCCGGCCTGGACGGCTGTGGCCGGCTATCCAATCAGTGAACCCGGCTGCGAGCGTTTTCTGACCATCCTGGTGCGCGCCTGGCTGAGCGCTCAGGCCGCCTTGCTGGCCATCTCGCGGCTGGGACGCACGCGCTTGCTGCTGGCGCTGAGCCAATTGGGTCTGCCTCCCCTGCTGCTTTCGATCGTGACCCTGATGATACGCTACCTGGACGTGCTCCACGAAGAGTTGACGCGCATGAACCGGGCCCGGCTGGCGCGCAGCGCCGGTGACCGACAACCCTCATGGTGGCGGAGGGCCGTCAAGGTGGGCCAGACGGGCGGCTGCCTGCTGGTACGTTCCCTCGATCGTGCAGACCGCGTCTATCTGGCCATGAAAAGCCGCGGCTACGATGGGCGCGAGCGCCGAGTGAACGGACCAACCCGTCCGTGTGCTCAGGAATGGCTGCTGCTGCTGGTCGCCCAAATGACCATGGCGGCCCTGTGCCGCCCATGGTAACCATTGAAGACCTGTGTTTTTCCTATGGGAGGCACCAGGTATTGCGCCGGGTCGGCTTCACGGTCCAGCCCGGCGCCAAGGTAGGCCTGCTCGGACCGAATGGAGCCGGCAAGTCCAGCCTGCTGCTGCATCTCAACGGCATTCTGCAAGGTGAGGGAACCATCGTCGTCGACGGCCTGCCTCTGAATGCGGCCAATCTGGGGCGGATCCGCCAGAAAGTCGGCCTGGTCTTTCAGGATCCCGACGACCAGCTGTTTTGCCCCACCGTCTTTGAAGACGTGGCTTACGGACCCCTCTACCAAGGCTTGCCTGCCTCCGAGGTGGAGCAGCGGGTAGAGCAGGCACTGGCCGCGGTCGGGATGCAGCAGGCACGCGAGCGCTCCCCTCATCAGCTCAGCGGAGGCGAGAAAAAGCGCGTGGCCCTGGCCACCGTTCTCTCCATGCAACCCGCGCTGCTGGCTCTGGATGAGCCAACCAATGGTTTGGATCCGCGCGCTCGGCGCTCGCTCATTGAATTATTGCGCACTTTGCCCAACACCATGCTGGTGGCCACTCACGACCTGGCCATGCTGGAGGAACTGTTGCCCGAGGCCATCGTGATGGACGAAGGTCAGATCGTCTTTCAAGGAGCGACAGCCGCTCTCTTAGCCGACAAAGAACTACTGGAACGTCACGGCTTGACGGCTTGATTTTTGCGAAACAGCGAGAGCAAGCCAAAGAAACCGAATAACAGGGACACTCCCACCAGCAGCTTGGTATGGGTGGCTACCAGGGGCCTTTTGTA
>JALHOV010000023.1:0-26052 GCA_022842865.1 Vulcanimicrobiota bacterium
TACCTCGCCTGGCGGCCGGTGGATACGCCTATGCCGGCCAAGTCTGCATCTCGGTTCAGCACATTCTGGTCGAGCGCAGCATCTTCGCAGATTTTCTTGAGGGCTATCTGGCCGAGGTGGCCAAGCTGAAGGTCGGCGATCCAGGTCAGGAAAGCACCCTGGTCGGTCCTTTGATCCGTCCGCAGGAAGCAGAAAGACTCATGCAGTGGGTCGAGGAAGCCGTTTCGTCTGGCGCCAATTTGCACTGCGGCGCCCAGTTGCAGGGACCGTGTATGTTGCCCACCGTGCTGAGCGGTGTGCCGGCCGATGCCAAAATCGGCTGTGAGGAAGTATTCGGACCGATTACCACCGTCGACCCTTATGACACTTGGGAAGAAGCGTTGGATCGTGTGAATAGCTCGAAGTACGGGCTGCAGACAGGCATCTTTACTCGGGACCTGGAGCGGGTGCTCAGTTCCTGGGAAGAGCTGGAGTGCGGTGGCGTCATCGTCAACGACTACCCAACTTTCCGTGTCGACAACATGCCTTACGGCGGCGTCAAGCAATCGGGGGCCGGCCGTGAAGGGGTGGCCTACACGATGGAAGAGATGTCGGAAGCGCGCTTACTGGTGCTCAACCGCAATCCGCTGCGCTGATGGGGCAGCCGGCCATTGTGCTCTTTTCGGGCCGGTGGTGCGGGGCTTGCGCCGCTATGCAGCCGGTCTGGCAGACCTTCGTGAAGGATTATCGCGGACCGTTGCGGCTCGTCTACGTAGACGTAGACGAGCTAGAAAGCCCGCAGTATAAGGCCTATGCTCCGCTTTGGGAAAAGGATCGGCAGATGCCTCAGGTGTGTGTGGTTGACTCCAAAGGCTTGCTTCAGGCTCGCCTGCCTGGTTTGGTGACGTTGCAGCAATTGCGCCGGTTGACCTCCCAGTGAGGCTATCTGGACGTGGGGGTCGAGCTAGGAGCCCGAGGAGTGGGAGCCGGGGTGGCCCCGCTGCTCATTTGCGTGATTAACCATCCCATCATGAAGAGCATGACGGCCGTGAGGCCGGCCAGGATATAGGTGGTGCTCTGAGATTTGCCGGGAGCCTTCGGGGCTCCGTCCGCCGTGCGCTGCCGGCCGACGGACCCCAGGGTAGCCCTCTCCTGGCGTAGCTCCAGGTTGCGGTTCACCTTTTGCAGGGCTGCCCGCACCTGGGTCATTGAGCTATACCGGTCCTGTTTGTAGACCGCCATCATATTCACCACCAGATCTTCCAGGGCGGGTTCGATGCTCGGATTCAGCATTCGCGGCGAGGGCACTTTCTTGTTCTCGGCTGCCAGTTCCCCAGCCCGGGGGGGCACTTTCAAAGTGAGCAGGTGGTAGAGCGTGGCGCCGAGCGAGTAGATGTCGCTGCGCTGATCGGTTCCTCCCACGCCCTGGTATTGCTCCAAGGGGCAGTAGTCGGCTGAGCCCATGCCTTGAAGGAAAGTGGCGGTGGCTTCGTCCGGATGCAAGCAGCGGGCGATGCCGAAGTCGATCAAGCGCAGCCGATTCTCCGAATCCACGATGATATTGCTGGGTTTCACGTCGCGAAAAAGAATGGGGGGCGTCTGGGCGTGCAGATACGAGAGTACGTCGACCAGTTGCACGGTCCACTCCAGTAGCGTTTTGAGGGGAAAGAACTCGGTCTGGCTCTTGAGTAGCTCGCGTAGAGTTTTGCCCTGGACGTAGCCCATGACCAGATAGTAACGGCCATTTTGCACAAAGAAGTCGAAAACTTTGACCAGATTGGGATGGTTCAGGACGCTCAGGAACTGCGCCTCCTGACGGAACTGCTCGATAGCCTGTCTCTGGATGTGCTGGTCTCCGGCCTGCACCCGCATTTCCTTGACCGCTACCGGAACCTTGTTCTGCTGGAGGTCTCGCGCGAAATAGACCGCGCCCATGCCTCCAAGCCCGAGTACATACTCGACTTCGTAGCGATCGGAAAGGATGGTGCCCGCATCGAGAGCGTCGGGAACACTGCTCATTATCTGGGGTTGCTTCCCCGATAGGCCGCTGACCTCCTACACTCGTGGGGGCCGTTGTTTTGCGTCTACCTGCGCTTTGAGTTAGTATCCAGACGGGGCCGGTTGCCTTATGGAACCTCCACCCCAAAACCGAACCTCGTTTGTAATGGTGTTCGGGCTGGGGTTATGGTAAGGTCCGCTGCGGTAGGTAGTCCCACGAACTGGAGGTAATGTTAGCGATGACCACTCAGATCGACCATCAGGTGTCCGTTGCGCCGGGCGTACAGACAACCGTCACCAACAAACGTAGAGCTCCTTTTAGCTGGGGCTGGGTGTGGATCAGTTTCGCCGGCTTTCTGGTTTTCCAGGTGCTGCTAGCACAGTTCGCCACACCTTATGTCAGCCGGGGCTACCAAACGGCCCACTTTCGATTCCTGGTGGAAGGCGGCATCACTCTGGCCGCTTACTACCTCGGGGGATTTGTGGTTGGCTTTTTTTCTCCCAAAGTGCGTTTGATGGAACCGGCGGTAGCCGCTGGACTGGCCATGTTCACCGCCCTCAGCGTGGGCTGGTTCACACCTTCGATCTGGATGCACTTTAGCTTGATCAAGTTCCTTCTGGGCGGAGGCTTGGCCGCTTCGCTGGCTTACGCGGGCGCCTTTTCGGCGGAGCGTTTCACGGGCTCGGTCCGGGAAGACGAATTTTAATTATTGCCCGGCATGGGATGGTGCGGTTTGGGGAATACCCGCGTTTTCGGAGGGGGTAGGTCCAAGACGCCTGGAGTCCACGGGGTCGCCACTCGCAGGATGTCTGCGGCCGTGAAGTCCTGGCGGTCCACGCAGGCTCCGCAGAGACGATAGCGGCCGACCAGTCGGCCCTGTTTGTCCTTCATTTCGGCCGTCACCGCTGACAGCCTGGCGCACAAAAGGCAGGGCGGAGCGGGCATGGCTTGCTCCAGCACGGTCACTTGCGAGACCACCTGGTGCAGGTAGCCACAGCGCTGGCACAAGCGGAGAGACTGAGCTTCCTGATCCGGAGCCTGCATGGTCACCGTCACGACCGAGGGGTGATGTTGGCAAAACTGACAGGCTGGCGTGCTCATCGGGACAGGGATTCTACCGTGCTCGGGTTTGGGCCTTCAGGGGGAGGCGTGACCTTTCGGGCGCGCGAAGGGCCGCTCCATGCGAGCCTTACTGTTGACCTCTTTGCTTCTCACTTCGACGGCCCTGGCCCAAAATGCGCCGCCCCTCACGGTAGGCGGCATCCTGGAAACGGCCAGGCACCACCTGGCCGTGGTTACCGCCCCCAAGATGGCCCTGATTGTCAGCAAGGGCCAACGGTTGGGACCTTACGAGGTGACGGGCGTGAGTGGCGATTCGGTCGAGTTATCGCAGAAGAAGCAGAACTGGAAGCTAACCATTAAGCCTCCCCAGGGGAAGATGGAGGAGCTCAAGGCGCAGGCCCTCACTCCGACCGCTCCGGAGGACGCGGCGGACTTTTGGGTGCAGGGTCTGGAGCGGGTCGACGCTCTGGCTTTGCTGGCCGCCGGGATGGAGCAAAGCATCTGGATCGACCCTTCGGTGAAAGGAAAGATCGATCTCAAGGTTCGCCAGGGTTCGCTGCGCGGATTGCTGGAAAGTCTGGTCAGCAACGCCCGACTGGTTCTCGAAGAACAAGAGGGCTTTCTGGTGGTGGTGCCGGCCTCGGGCACACAAAAGAATCTTGCCATTCCGGGAGTGGAAGGGCTGGAAGGCAAAGCCAGCTTCAACCTGGTGGGAGCTCCTCTGCATTTCGTGGTGGCCGTGTTGGCCCGTGAAGCCAAACTGAACTTTATTGTCGGACCAGATGTGAACGGCAGTGTGACGCTGGCCACTCATCAGCCGGCCCCGGTCAAGCAGCTTTTCGCGCTGGTCTGTCAGGGACAGAAACAGGCCATTCAGGCGACCGCCACCCAGGGTTTTCTGATTGTGGCCATCCAGATTCCCGAAGTCGTGCCTCCAAGTGAAGCAGGGCCTGAGTTTGACTATCAACCCCGAAATGTGTGGGCGCCCACCCCGCTCAGTGATGTGCTTTTCGCTATGGCCAACCAGATGAAATTGAAGCTTGTGCTGCCTCGGGGCTTCCGTGGTAAGGCCTATCTGAACCTCTATCACGTGCCCGCCCTGGAAGCGGCGGAGAGATTGTTGGCCATTCAGGGGTATCGATGCCGCGTGGACAACGGCCAACTGCTGGTGGAGCCGCGTTGAGCAACTACGATCAGAAGGCCGAGGAGTATGCCGAGAACTATGCGGACATCCTCGAGCGCACGCCTTTGGATCGAAAATTATTGGATGTGTTTGCGCTAGGGGTGGTAGGTCCGGTGCTGGATGTTGCGTGTGGACCTGGGCACGTCGCCGGATACCTGGTGGAGCAAGGCCTGGAAGTGCGCGGAGTGGACCTTTCCGAGCGCATGGTCGAATTGGCCCGCCATAACTTTCCCCAGGTGGATTTCGAGGTGGGTAATCTGTTGCGCCTCGGAGAGCGCGAGGAGTTCGGGGCCATTACCGCCTTTTACGCGGTGGTGCACCTGTCGGACCGGCAATTAGAACGAGCCTTAGCAGAGATGTTCAAGGCTTTGTTGCCTGGAGGTCGCCTGCTGCTGACCTTTCACAGTCAGCTCCTGGAGGGTCGGCCTGAGTATCGAATCTTTCCGGTGGAACAGGTCAAGTCCGCTTTGCAAGAGACAGGTTTCGTGCTGGAAGTGGAAATCCAGCGTATGCCCCTTGCCGATGAGGACCTCACTCGGCGTTGCTTGATCTGGGCGGTTCGACCCTAAGGAGGATCTGGGTCTGCTTTGCGAAGGAGACGCGATGAAAATCCGTTTCTTTCTCACCAGCCTGTTACTCGCTACCACCGCCTTGGGCGCCGGTGCTGACGTACGTTATACCACCAAGACCGGCGCTTCCAGCGCGACCGTGACCACCACCAACTGGGTGAAGGGCAAGCGCCAACGCATGGAGATGGTCACCGATATGGGAACCATGAAAACCAAAACCGTCACACTGACCATGTGTGATCTGCGCCAGTCGGTTACCTTGGATACCGACCTGAAAATCTATTATGTCATGCCCTTTGGGGATGGAGGCGGCAAAGCCGAAGGCGGTCAGGGTACTGGCACCATCACCAACCTCTACACCGTCAAGGATCTGGGCACCGAGATGGTGGCACAACTGAAGGCACATCACTGGATGGTCACCACTCAGACCAAGACCACCGGCTGCGCGGGCAACACCGACACCACTTCCAAGGTGGAAGTGTGGACGGCTCCCGTGCCCGTGCTCAACTGCCCGGAAGCGGCTGCCTACAGCCAGCCGACCTGCAAGATTAAATTCGTGGAGCAGGGTGACGTCAAGGGGATGCGCGCGGCTTATAATGGCATGCCGGTTAAGATGATCACTTACCAGGGCAATCAGCAGACTTCAGTCATGGAGTTCGTGGACTACTCGACGGCCGCCCTGGCCGACAACCTGTTCGCTCCCCCCAGCGACTACAAAAAAGTCACGGCCACCGAATTCCAGACCCAGCAGCAGCAGAAAATGATGGAGCAGTTCAAGGTTCCGGGTCAGTAACCGCCCACAACTCCTCAAGGCGCCGGGCCAGCTTGATTTCGTAACCAAGCTGGCCTGGTTCGTAGAAGGTCTCTTTTTCTAGTTCCCTGGGCAGATGGCGCACCGGGCGGAAATGGTAGGGCTCCTGGTGCGGGTTGAAATATTTGCCGCCCGGCGCCAGCCAGGCGGGCACCGGCAGTTGCGAGGTTTGCCGGGCCTTCTCCTCGGCTCGGAAGATGGCCCCGACGCTGTCGGACTTGGGAGCCAGGCTCAGGTAGATGACCGCCTGGGCCAGGGGGTAGCGCGCTTCCGGGTAGCCCACCGCCTCGGCGGAGGAGCAACAGGCCTGCGTGTGCAGGATGGCCTGGGGGTCGGCCAGCCCGATGTCTTCGCTGGCGGAGATGCGAATGCGCCGAGTTAAGTAGTCTACCGGTTCACCCCCGGCTACCATGCGCCCCAGCCAGTAGAGTGCGGCCTGGGTGTCTGAACCCCGGATGGACTTGATCAGGGCCGAAGTGCAGGCGTGGTGATCGCTTTCGGTGTATTGGACGGGCTGTTCCGGGAGCTGTTCGTCGACCCAGGCGGCGCTCAGACGGGGACGGCCATCAGCTCCCAAAGGCGACGACAGTATCGCCTGTTCCAGCAACCCCAGAGCGGTTCGGGCGTCGCCCTGAGCCAACTGAGCCAGCCGTTCCAGAACCCCATCTTCCAATTTGGGCTGTAGCTGGCTCAGTCCCCGCTCGTCGGCGCAGGCTCGTTGCAGCAGTTTCACCAGCTGGTGAGGGCCGAGGGCCTGCAATCGGTAGGCCTGGCAACGGCTGAGCAAGGCCGGGCTGAGACTGCCGTAGGGCGCTTCGGTGGTGGCACCGATCAGCTGCAGCAGGCCAGACTCCACGTGCGGAAGCAATGCATCCTGCTGGGTCTTGCTGTAGCGATGGATTTCGTCAATAAAGAGCAGCGTGGGCTGCTGGCGCTGGCGGGCTCGGTCGGCCACCGCTCGCAATTCTTTGACCCCCGAGTCCACTGCGGAAAGCGTCTCCCAGGCCATGTTGAGCTGTCGTGAGACCAGATGGGCCAGGCTGGTTTTGCCGCAGCCGGGCGGACCCCAGAAAATCAGGCTGGTGGTCAACCGACCTGACTCGATCAGCCGGCGCAAGGGTTTGCCGGCAGCTAACAGGTGTTCCTGTCCCTGATACTGGTCCAGAGCGTTGGGCCGCATGCGGCTGGCCAGCGGGGCTTTTTCCCGCTTCGACTCGCCTTCCTCGGCAGCGAAGAAATCCAGCTGGGCCAAACTACTGCACTTTCCAGACCGAACAGGACCCGTCCACCACCTGGAGCAGCCCGGGGGCAAAGAACTGAAAGCGGAAAGGCCGGTTGCGGTGTTGGAGCCGGTGCGGCTGTCCCTGACCGTCGCTGGACCAGACCAGCAGTTCTCCTCCGTGAGAGGGGAGACTGGCCACCCATTTGCCGTCCGCGCTGAGCGAATCGGTCAGCAAGCTGGGCATGGAGAATTCGTGCACCAGTTCCCGTTTGGCCGGGTTCCAAATGTGGCCGCCTTGCGGACCGCGAGTTAGAAAACGGCTCCCATCGGCCGATACGCTGAAGCCGACGAGGTCCGGTTCGGACATGCGGTAGACCTGTCGTCCAATGCGCCAGTCGAAGTAGGCGCCTACATCGCGGGAACGCTCCCGGCTGAAGCGGAAGGCGGTGGCCAGACGCTCTCCCTTCTCGGCAAACTCCAGCTGAACGGTAGCCGGCCCGCCCGGCAGAGTCTGCACGAGTTTGCCCTGGGGCAAGCTGTAGATGCGCACCGAATCTTGGAAAGAGGCGGTGGCCAGGACTCCGGCCGTCTGGTCAAAGGCGGCCGCCAGCAGATGGTCCTGGCCCATCCGCTTGACCAGTTTTGCGGTCTGCCAATTCCACACGAACACGGCGTTGTCGCAGCGAGCCAGCAGCCATTCCTGGCTGAAGCGCACATCTCGCACCAACCATTCGGCAGCCAACGTTTGGCGGCGCCCAGTGGCGATCTCCCAGAGGTTGACTTCGCCCGCCCCTCCCACCGCCAGCACCCGGCTGTCGGGGCTCCAGGCCAGGGGATTGGTGGTGCCGGGGGGATGCGGCACCGGCCCGGTCAGCAGCGGTCGACCTCCAGCCGTCTCCCAGACGGTGACGGTCCACTTTTCCGGGCCGACATTTTGCAACCCGGCCACCAACTTGCCGTCGGGGCTGGTGGCGGCCACCACCAGATTTTCGCCGAACCGACCCAGCAATTGAGGTTGGCTATAAGGGAAAAGTGTGGCCCGCAGGGCTCGATCAGAGAGAGCGCCCAGGCTGGCCAGGCAGAGAAAAGCAAAGGTACGGCGTAGCATTTCAGAGCCTTCTCAGTTGCTGGGAGTTTTCCACCCTGGATAGATGGTTTGGATGACCGGTTTGCTCTGGTGTCGCACTCCGCTGGCGGGAGCATAATTGACCTGGGCAAAAACCCCGACAGGATTGCTGTCGTTGTTGCAGTCGAGTTGGAAGCGGCTGATTTGTGGACCGGGCACGTTCGAAAGTGCCAGGCAGAACCATTGCACTCGCAGCCACTGCGGCATCTGTCCTCGTTCTTGGAAGAACTCCGGCTGCCAGGCGAACATCAGATTCAGTGGGGGAGGGGTGCCCGGAAAGCGCAGCTGAAAGTTGGGCTCCCTCGGCAAATCGTTGGGTCCGTCGGGACCCACGCAGGCTTCATAGACCATCACTTGCAGGCAGGGACTGGGCATTTCCACGATTTCCGGGCGGTTGCCGCGGTGCTGCAGATCCAATCCGAACAAAGGGGGTTGATAGAACAAGACCATGAACTCGGGACAATCGGAATCGAGGAAGTAACGCTTGGGAGTGCCGTCTTCGCGGTAGGGACTTTGGTCGCCCCACTGTTGCGCCCCCAGGGTTTCTACGGGCATCATATCCAGGCGTAACTTTCCGTCGCGCTGACGGATGCTGACCTCGTCCAAAACGCGATTGCCGTTGAGGTCGACCTCGTAGCCACTGCCCAAGATGTCGTCCTCGCTCAGTTGGGGAAGCTGCAGCGGCGCGACCATACGTAGGTAGGATACGGGCATGGGCACCGTGGCCAGGGCGGGCAGGGGTTGCATGACGCGAGTGCTGATCTCCAGGTCGTAGGCGCCGTTTCCGGTGGCTTTCGAGCGAATCGGACCGTCCAGAACGACCGCTTCCTGAGCGCTGGCCAGGGCGCAGCCCAGCAGCCAGCCGAGGAGAATTTTCTTCATGGCCCGGAGCTTAGGCAAACCGCTCTCAATACCCTGGGAAAGGCGGCGGTCCATGGGGAGGTCCAGAGGGCGGCAATGGCTGGAATTCGTAGCGCCCCGACGGGGGTTGGGGTAGGGACGGAGGCATCACGGGATGGGCAGCGCTGACCGTAGGCAACTGGGCCAGGCGAGGTCGGGGCGGGGCCTGCGGATAGCCCGGACCGGGCAGGCGCCCAGGAGTCTCCTGCTGGTAGGCCAGTTGTAGAGGCGGCGGCGGGGGCAGCGGTCGAGTCGGGCGCGGTCGAGGTCGGGTTGGTGCGGATTTGGCGGGATGATCCGAGATGGAAGTCACGGTTTGGGCGAAGAGAGCCGGCAGGTCGGCCGGTGGATCGATTTCCAGTCGCTGGCACAAAGAGAGACAGCGGATGGTTTCGGCCAGAGCTTCTTGGGAGCGACCTACCGCCACCAGGCAACGAATGCGCGCGACGGACCGGGCCACTTCCAGGTCGTCGCGAGTTCTTGGGGCCAGCGGGGGAGGTGGAGGGAGTTCCGCCACGGGAGGAGTCAGCGGCCCGGGTCGCCCGGGCCAGGCCAGCAGCATCACCAGGCATTGGGCCAGCAAAAGGGCTATGGCCCAGCCGGCAATGGCGGCCCCCTTCCACACCGGGGCGATGGTTTTTTGAGTCCACTCGCGGGGCAACAGCAGTTTCTCGCTCATCCGTTCACCGACCGTTTCTTTAGCGTTTTCCCAGCTTAGCGAGCAAGTGTGGAAACAATATGGAGGCGAACAGCTCCTAACTTGTAGCTTTGACTTCGATGGCCAGCATCTCGGCTTCCACGCAGATGCCGGTGGAGGCCGATAGCGTGCAGGTCAGCCAGGTTTTGCGCCCTTCGCGGCGCACGACCCGGGCCACCACCTCGAGCTTCTCGTCAATCGGGGTGGGTTTTCGGTAGTTGAGCGTCAGCGATCCGGTGACACACCAGATCTCTGGCTGGCTGCCGATTTCCCGTCCTTGATCGCGGTAGGCGTTGGCCATGGCTGTGCAGTTGCAATGGCAGTCGACCACAGAGGCCAGAATCCCCCCGTTGACCACCGAAGTGGAAGCCGCGCAATGGTGGGGCTGAGGATGAAACTCGCAGACGGCTTCTTCGCCCCGCCAGCGGCTCTTGATTTGCAGGCCCTGGGGATTGGCAATCCCACATCCGTGGCAATGGTTCTTGGCACCGATTTGGTCTTGGAAGCAACTCATAGCCGCACTTCCGCGCTCTGGCCATCTTGCAGCTTGATGTTGAAACCGCCGGGCTGGCTTTCCCAGGCCAGCGGCGCGGCGCCCAGGTTGAATTCGCGCAGGCCCAGGGCGGGCACGCTGACGACCAGTTTGCCGCCGTCGGTGACCGCCGCCAGCACCGAGCCGAGCGGCCCTGGCACGCATTGGGCCAGCACGAACTGTTGGTCGAGTCCGGGGCTGCGCGCTTGCATTTCGCCCACTTTGGGCCGGTGAAAGAAAGTGCGGGCCGAGACTTTGGCGTCGTCGAACTGCTGGCGCTCCAGTCCGGGCAGGCGCTTTTGAGGCTGGACAAAATCTGACAGACTGGTCGCGGACGGCGTCATCGTAAAATCCAGGCTCTGGCGCGGCATGCCCACCTGGAAGCTCTGCAACTGCTCCCAGGCGACGGGTTGAGAGGAACCGGGCGGAAAGGCCTGCTGGCCATCGCTGAGCAGAACTTTTCCTTGCTGGTCGACCAGTGGGTGCAGGGGGGGCCGCCCGACCTGAGAGTCGATACTTCGGCGGTTCCAACTTGAGAACCAGCCCAGATCCCCTTTGGACTCGAGGTTCAGGCTCTCTACAATTTGGCGCACGCCGCCGGATTTTTGATAGGACTCCAGGCGCACCACGGCCGTGGGAGAGGATTCATCGACCAGCAAGTCGCGTAAATAGGTGTCCTTGCCGAAAGCGAAGCGGCTCTTTAGCTCTCCATCCGAGCCGTAGCGCAGCAATTGGGAGCCGCTGTTCTCTGAGGCTTTGACCAGGTGCTCGCCGCCCTGGCGGGCCATCCAACCGTCCGCCCGGGGAGAAACCGGGTGACGCTGCAGCTCGCCGTCTCGCCAGCGTGCCAGCGCGCCGCGCTCCAGCCAGGCCAGACCGCCCTGGGGATGTTTGCGGACGGAGTCGAGCACCACTTCCTGTCCTTCGGCAACGGGCCCATTGGCCCCAAAGACGGTCAGGCGGCGGCTGAACATGTCGCCTTGCGTCACCAGCGTTTGGCCGATTTCCTTGAGCTGCCCGACCCGATAGTCGAGGGCGAACTGCTTGACTTCCTTGCCGTCCAGACTCCACTGGCGCAGCGATTTGCCTTGCCCGCACCAGACACCGTCGGAACGTACTACCATGCCGTGGAACCCGTCCAAACCGCGGCTCTCGGCCAGCACTTCTACGCCTTCAGGCTGGAGTCGGGCCAGATAGCGGTCGCTTTGGAGCCACAGCCGGCCTTCGCGATCCAGGCCGTGCTGGCGCACGATGCCGAAGTTTTCTTTCCCGTGGGGAGTGCCCAGCATGACCAGATCGTGATTGTCTTTTTGATAAGAAAGGTTGGTTCCGTCTACGCTGGTCCAGCGCTCATCGAGCACGGATTGGCCTTCACCACGGCTGGTGCGCAGGCGCACCTGGGGTTCGCGAGGTTCAATCTTCACGGCTCAAGCGTATCGGGTCAGACTGAAAGTTTGCTCAAAACGAAAAAGCAGCGGGGCATTTGTCCAGGGATACCAGATCTCTCGCAGAAGGCGCTCGGTGCCGTGATCGAACTGGTTGATATTTCTAAGGTCTATGGCGACCGCACCATTCTCCAACCGCTGACTCTGAAGATTGAGGCTCAGCGCCGTTTTGCCCTGATCGGTCCGAGCGGATGCGGGAAGTCAACTCTACTGCGCATCATTCTGGGGCTGATTCGACCAGACACCGGTTCGGTGGTGCTGAACGGAGTGGTGATGACTCCTCTGAACTCCCGAGATTTGCGTCTGGGCATCGGTTACGTCATTCAGGACGGGGGCCTTTTCCCGCACCTGACCGCCTTCGGCAACGTAGCCTTGATGGCCCACCATCTGGGCTGGGAGGGGGAGCGGATCCGATCCCGAGTGCTCGAGTTGGCCCAGTTGGTGCAGTTGCCGGTCGACCTGTTGCAACGATTCCCGGCCGAAATGAGCGGCGGACAGCGCCAACGGGTAGGCATCATGCGGTCCTTAATGCTAGACCCCCCGTTGTTGATTTTCGATGAACCGATGGGTGCGCTCGATCCGCTGGTGCGCTTTCATCTCCAGGACGACCTGCGCAAAATCTTTCGCACGTTAGACAAGACGGTGCTACTGGTGACCCACGATATGGGGGAGGCGGCCTTTCTGGCGGATGAGATCGCCCTTCTCAAGGACGGCCGGGTGGTGCAAAAAGGCAGCTACGAGGACCTGGTCAATTGCCCGGCGGATCCTTTTGTTTCGGAGTTCTTGCGGGCCCAGCGGATGGAACCCGTTAACCCATGAAGCGGTCCTGGCTACTCTGGCTGCTTCTGGTCACCTGCGCCTGGGCTCAGGAAACGGAGACCATCCGCATTGGCTCCAAGGCGTTTCCGGAATCGTGGGTGCTGGGCGAGGCGGCGGTGCAACTGGCTCGCTCGAGCGGCGCCGAGGTAGAATACACCAAGAGCCTGGGCGCAACCGAGATCATCTACTCGGCGCTCAAGCAAGGCAGCATCGACGTCTATCCCGAGTATACCGGCACCATTCGTCAGGTTTTCCTCAAACAACTGCCGGATGCTACGGATGCGGATGCACTGGAAATTCTTGCTCGTGACCGGTTGGGGATGAGCTATTCGCTGGGCTTTACCGACAGCTATGCGCTGGCCGTGCCGAAGCGGGTCCAAGGGCCCGAGAGTGTCAGTGACCTGCTCAAATACCCCGATTTGCGGTATGCCATGAATCAGGAGTTTGTGGGACGGGAGGACGGATGGAAGGGACTCTCGGAAAAGTATGGGCTGAAGCCCAAGCGATTCTCGGAAATGCAGCACGAGCTCTGCTACGCCGCCGTACGCGCCAATCAAGCCGACGTCATCAATGTGTATACGACGGATGCACAGATTGAGAAACTGGGACTGCGTCTTCTGAAAGACGACAAGAACTATTTTTCGCGCTACGACTGTGTCTGGCTGTACCGCGCCGACCTGCCTCAGCGTTGTCCCAAGGCCTGGGCCGCCTTACAACAGCTGGTCGGGCGAGTAAGCGAAGAACAGATGCGACTGGCCAACGCCAAGATGGTCATCGACCAGGCTTCTGACAAGCAAGCGGCCGAGTTTTTGTTGCAACAGTGTCTGCCGGCGCGCAAAGGAGAAGTGAGCGAGAGCCGCGGGAAAGCCGGCTTTGACTATGCCGTGGTGCTCAAGCAAACGGGCGAGCACTTGAGACTGGTGGCCATCTCGCTCTCGCTGGCGGTGCTCGTCGGAATTCCCCTGGGGATCCTCGCTTCCCGATCGCCCTCGACCGCCCGAGTGACTCTGTCTGCGGTCGGTTTGCTACAGACGATCCCCTCGCTGGCGCTGCTGGCCTTCATGATCCCCGTTACAGGAACCGGCTACCGGCCTGCGGTCGTAGCCCTCTTCGTTTACAGTATCTTACCGATCGTGCGCAATACCTACACGGGGCTGACCACCTTGCCCGGCAACCTGAGCGAGGCAGCGCATGCATTGGGAATGCCGCCCATGGCTCAGTTGTGGCGCATCCGCTTGCCCATGGCCTCGCCTTCGATCCTGGCCGGCATCAAAACGAGTTCGGTCATCAACGTGGGCACGGCCACTCTGGCTGCGCTGGTGGGAGCCGGCGGTTTAGGGCAATCCATCCTGCAGGGCATCTCGCTACTGGACAATCAAATGATTTTTCAGGGGGCCATTCCTGCGGCCCTGTTGGCTCTGCTGGCCCAGGCCTTCTGGGACGGGATCGAAAAGTGGATCGTGCCGCGCGGGCTGCGGATTTAAGAGTGGAGGGCTTCCAGGTAGCCTTCCACCAGCCGCGCCAGGGCCTGGTTGTGCCGGTCGGGGTCGAAGCACAGGCCGTGCTGTTGATGGCCAGACGGCAATAAACGGGAGTAAACGACGCGGGCAAACAGGATTTGCTTGTCGGGAAGGTTGACTTCGAGAGTGACGGCCGCGCGGTCCTGAATGCCCAGGATTTGCGAAGGGGTTTCCACCAGGGCGCCGCCCAGTCCCAAATCACGCATGATACAGGGATAGGGGCGTCCAGCCACGGCCAGTTGGGCATCCAGTGAGGTGGTCGCACGCAAAGTGCGGCGTCTTTCGTAGAGGGAACTGGACTCAAAGCCCAGGTGCTGAAGGGCCGCCTTGACCCACGAGTTGTCCAGTTCTTCCAGGCCGTCTCGGTAAATCAAGCCCGTTTCGAAATCGTCGCTGCCCTCGCTGCGGGGCCGGCTCCACACCACGCGGGCGGCCAGGCTTCCCCAGCCGGGCTCGTGCGAATTGATTTGTAGAGTGGTGTCGCGGTCCAACTCTTTCTCGCAGAGCAGCCGCATGCCGCCGAGTCCCATATTGGTGATGCTGCCGGGAAAGCGCGACCCATCGAACTCGCACTCCACCGGATAGCAGCAATCGACCCGGGTGGTCACCCGTCGCTCTTGAGCCTTGGCAACATTTGTTTCTTTCATAACATTTACCCTTCGCTTCAAGTTGACATGGCCCTTGCCATTGACAAGAGCAAGCCGGGCTGGCAAGATGGGCGCCTGTCTCCTTAGCTCAATGGATAGAGCGTCTGGCTTCGGACCAGAAGGTTGGGGGTTCGAGCCCCTCAGGGGACGCCATAAAAGCTCCGGCTCGTTCGGAGCTTTTCACTTTTTTGGGCGTAATAGGAAAGGGCCGAGTGGCCCAGAAGGGCCGCTCCATGGCAAAGAACGTGCTCGGGGGAGAGTTAGAAACCTGTTCGCTGCGACCGCTGACTGGCTTCACGCGGGACGGCTGCTGCAATACCGGTCCTGGCGATCTGGGGATGCACCTGGCCTGCTGCGTGATGACGGCCGAATTCCTGGAGTTTTCCAGGAACCGCGGCAATGATCTGTCCACGCCCCGGCCCGAGTATGACTTCCCCGGTCTGAAGCCCGGCGACCGCTGGTGCCTGTGCGCTTCGCGTTGGGTTGAAGCCGACCTGGCCGGCTGTGCACCCAAGGTGGTGTTGGAAGCGACCCACGCCATCATGCTGGAATACGCCGACCTGGCGAACCTGAAGGCTCATCAAGCATGAAGGAAAGGGTCGCCATTTTGGGGGCCACCGGATATTCGGGACGAGAACTGGTGGAACGCCTGCGCCGCCATTCGCGCGTGGAGTTGGTGCGAGCGGCCTGCCGCAGCCACGTAGGCAAAACTCTCGACCAGGTTCAACCGGGCAGTCCGCCTCAGCAGCTTTGCTCGCTGGATGAAGTCAATTTCTCTGAACTGGACACGGTTTTTCTGTGTTTGCCCCACGCCGCGTCGGCCGAGTGGGGTGAGCGAGCCCTGCTGGCCGACTGCAGGGTCATTGATCTGTCCGCCGATTACCGCCTGCGCAGCCCTGAATTATACAAGCAGGTGTATGGTCTCGACCATCCTTATCCCGAGAGGCTGCAACAGGCCGTTTATGGGCTGACCGAAGTCAACCGTCCACTGTTGCGAGACGCACAGTTGATCGCCAATCCCGGCTGTTATCCAACCAGCGTGCTGTTAGGTCTGGCACCGCTCCAAGCTCAGGGCCTGCTCAAAGGCCTGGTGATGGCTGACTCCAAAAGCGGCGTTTCGGGAGCGGGACGCAGTGCCAGTCTGGCCAACCTCCACGGGGAGGTGGCCGAAAACCTGCGACCTTACGCCGTGGGTAATCAACATCGTCACCGCAGTGAAATGCTTCAAGAGCTCGGCTCCGGGGTCGACTTGCTCTTCGTGCCCCAGGTGGCGCCCTGCTTTCGCGGCATGCTCTCGAATCTCTATGTCGAATTGCCCGAGGGCGACTTGCACGGGATCTATGCGTCGTTCTACGCGGGCGAACCCTTTGTCACAGTTCTACCCCCGGGCGAAGTTGCCAGCATGGCTCACACGCGCCAGACCAACCTGTGCGTGATGAGCCTCCATCCCATGCCAGAGCAGGGCAAGCTGATCGTGGTCAGCAGCATCGACAATCTGGTCAAGGGCGCGGCCGGCCAGGCCCTGCAAAATCTGAACGTGGCCAGAGGCTGGTCCGAAACCGAGGGTTTGCTCTGATGTGGGTTCTTAAGGTCGGCGGCCGCCAGCTGGATCAACCGGAATTCCTCGTGGGTCTGGCCGGGCTGCTGAAGCAATTCGAGCAACCCCCGATCGTGGTGCACGGAGGGGGCAAAGGCACCAGCGCCCTCTCGCAAAGGCTGGGATTGCAGTCGCGCTTCATGGATGGCTTGCGTGTGACTGACACGGCCACTCTCGAGGCGGCCGTCATGGGGCTGGCCGGGCTGGCCAAGATGCAGATGGTCCAGGGCCTGGTCAAGCATGGTCTGAAAGCACTGGGCCTGACCGGCGCCGACGCCGGACTGGTCCGCTGCACCAAACTCAAGCACGCCCAGGACCTTGGCTGGGTTGGCGATCCCAGTCGGGTGGACGGTGAGGGACTGCGAAAACTGGCCGAGGCGGGCTGGGTGGTGTGTCTCTCCCCGCTGTGCCTGGACGAAGAAGGTCAACTCTACAACGTCAACGCCGACCCGGTGGCTGCGGCGGTGGCTGCGGGGGTGGGGGCCGAGACCCTGATCTTCCTGACCGATGTCGAGGGTATTCTGGTCGAAGGCCAATCCGTGCCCGAGATCGACCGTGCCCTGTTTTCCGACCTCTTGGAACGAGGTCACTTGACCGAAGGAATTCTGCCGAAACTGAGGGCCTGCTTCGAAGCGTTGGATCGCGGCGTGCAGCAGGTCCTCATCAGTCATTTGGAGGGAGTCGCGGCCTGGTTGCAAGGGCATCCAGCCGGGACGGTGGTGCGCAATGTCTCAAGAAGTTCGTGAAGCCGAGAAGCAGTTTATCGTTCAGACCTACAAGCGAGCGCCCATTTTGTGGGAGCGCGGCCACGGGGTCTGGTTGGTCGACTGCGAGGGGCAGGAATACCTGGACATGGCCGCCGGCATCGCCGTCAACGCCCTGGGCTACGAGCATCCCGCCATTACCGATGTGCTGGCCAGGCCCGGACTGCTCCACACCAGCAACCTCTACTACACCAGTCCGCAGGTGGAACTGGCCCGGGCGCTGTGCCAGAATTCGTTTGCTTCCAAGGTCTTTTTCTGCAACAGCGGGACCGAGGCCAACGAGGGCGCCCTCAAGTTCGCCCGCAAGTGGGCCAAGGAGCGCCGCGAAATCGTGGCCTTCAGCGATGGTTTTCATGGCCGCACCATGGGAGCGCTGGCCTGCACCGCCAACCCTCGCTATCGCCAACCCTTCGAGCCGCTCATCGGGGGCGTGCGCTTTGCCACCTACAATGACCTGGACAGCGTCAATCTGGATGGCGACGTGGCTGCGGTGCTGGTTGAGCCCATTCAGGGCGAAGGCGGTGTGCGCCCGGCCGATGCGGAATTCTTGCGAGGACTGCGGCGGATGTGTGACGCTCGCGATGTCTTACTAATTCTTGATGAAGTCCAGTGCGGTTTGGGAAGAACCGGCCAACTTTGGGGCTATCAGGACAGTGGCGTGGAGCCCGATATCCTGACGCTGGCCAAGCCTCTGGGCGGTGGGCTGCCCATTGGCGCGATCCTGATCAATGAGAAGGTGGCCAATGCTCTCGAGGCCGGCGACCACGGCAGCACTTTTGGAGGGGGACCGCTGGTCACTCGAGTGGCCCGGAGCGTTTTCGAGACCATCTATCAGCCGGAGTTTTTAGAACAGGTGCGCGAAGTCGGGCAGCTTCTACAGGCAGTCTTGCAGAGGGCCGTGGATCGCTTTGATTTTGTGTTGGAAGCGCGCGGGCGTGGTCTGATGTGGGGCCTGGTTCTGTCCGAGAAAGTGCCGGTGGCGAACCTGGTCGAGGCCGGTTATCAGCAAAAGGTGGTCATGCTCAGCTCCGGACACAACACGCTGAGATTGTTGCCGCCCTTGATTTTGAAAGCCAAGCACGTGGAGGTTTTTGAGAAGCGGCTCATGGCCGCGCTGGAGGAGGTGTCCCTTGCGTTGGCTTGAGATTCGCAAGGCCCAGTTGCGTGACGTTCCGGCGATCGCCGCGCTGGTCAACCAGTACGCCGCCGAGGGCCTGATGCTCTCCAAGCGTCAGGTCGACCTTTACGAGAACATTCGCGAGTTCGTGGTCGTAGTGACTTCCGACGGGCAGCTCATGGGCTGTGGCGCCCTGCGCACGGTGTGGCACAACCTGGCCGAAGTGCGCTCGTTGGCCATCAGTCCCGAGGCTAAAGGCATGGGCTTAGGCCGGCGCATCGTAGATGAGCTGATTCAGGAAGCGACCCAGCTTGGCCTGGCTAAAGTCTTCGCTCTCACCTATCAGCAGGTTTTCTTCGAAAAACTGGGATTCCACGTGGTGGATAAGGCCGGCTTTCCCCAAAAGGTTTGGCTGGATTGTAACCAGTGCCCCAAGCAGTCTTGTTGCGACGAAATCGCGGTGCTGCGCATTCTTAACCCGAACGCTCCCGACGTGGACCCGCCAGAGCTGGTCCACGAGTGGAAGAGCGGCAAAGAAATTCTGGAATTGCGGGTCATTCCCGCCGAGGTAGGTCGATGATGTTTCCCCAAGGTTTTTCCGCCCAGGTGGCCCGTTGCGGTCTCAAGCAGAATGGCGACCCGGAGCTGGCCGTGGTGCGCTCCGAATTTCCCTGTAAGGCGGCCGGCGTCTTTACCACCAATCGGGTGGCCGCCGCTCCTGTGCGCTACTGCCAGCAATTGCTGGCCCGGGCCAACGACCTGGTGACCGCGGTAGTCATCAACAGCAAGAACGCCAACGCCGTCACCGGCCCTCAGGGAGACCGCGATTGCGCTAGGCTGGCCTCGCTGGTGGACGATGGAGACGTATTGACCATGAGCACGGGCGTGATCGGTCAGCCTATGCCCATGGCCGTCTACGAAAAGGGACTCCAGGAGCTGCAGCCGGCCGAGCCGGAACTGCTGGCCCGTGCCATGATGACCACCGATACTCATCCCAAGGTGGTGATGAGGGAATTCGAGGGAACCCGCTGGCTGGGTGTGGCCAAGGGGGCCGGAATGATCCATCCCGATATGGCTACCTTGCTGGCGCTGGTGGTGACCGATGCCGATGTCCCCGCCGCCGAATTGCAGCAGGCCTTGCAGGAAGCCAATCAGGTCAGCTTCCAGTGCATCACCGTGGACGGAGATACCAGCACCAACGACACTTTGCTGGTGCTGGCCAACGGGGCCAGTGGTCGGACGCCGCTCGGCTGGAGTCAAGTTCTCCAAGAAGTGGCGACCGAGTTGGCCCGTATGGTGGCTTTTGACGGTGAGGGCGCCAAGCATCGCGTGACTTTGCAGGTGAGCGGTGTGGGCAGTGACGCCGAAGCCCGTAGCGTAGGCCGGGTGGTGTTGACCTCGCCGCTGGTGAAGACGGCCATCGCCGGCAAGGACGCCAACTGGGGACGCATTCTGGCAGCCGCCGGACGAGCGGGTGTGGCCTTTTCGCCGCAACAGGCCGCCTTGTGGTGGAATGAGTTACAGTTGCTGGAGGCTGGGGCGCCCACCAATCCGGGCACTGCCGCCGAAGCCAAAGCAGTGGAAGGCAGCGAGGTCGAGTTACGTCTGGTACTCGGCCAGGGACTGGGCAAGGCCACCCTGTGGTCCTGCGACCTGACTCACGAATATGTGAGCATCAACGGAGATTACCGGACCTAGCGCGGGCACCGGCTCAGCTGCCGAAGTTCTCACCCAGCGCGCCCAGAAAGCTGAGTTCGCATTCCTCGCGGTGGCGGTGACGCTCGCGCGCTTCGGGACTGAGACGAATGGAGAGCGGTCGCGAGTTGGCCGGGTTCAAGAAGCCGCCTTCGGCGCGGTAAGAAGGAAAGCTCGGGGCGGGCGGGGCGTTCTGGATGCAGGTGAGTTCCATCGCGGTCTCCTTTCGGGCATAGCAAGGCTACGGGTTGAGGGGGCTGTGTTGGCGGTTACTTCGCTTGAGGAAGGTTGCCGAGCAGAGCGGCGTCGCGAACGAGTCGGAGTTTGCGGGCCAGTAAGGCCTTGGAGCAAACTTCGGTTTTGAAAGTTCTGATGGGTGCGTTTTCTAAAGCCATACTAATACTATAGCCAGAAAAAGTTACACCCAAAGAGACCTGCGTTAATTTAGGCTGGTGATTTTTAAGGATGAATTAACGACCGAGAAACGCCGGGTTAGTTCTCTCGAGGTGCTTCCTGCAATCGTTCCAGGGCGTCCAAATACCGGTAGAACTGGAGAGCGCCCAGTTCATAGAGGTCTTTCACCCCTTCGAGCAGGGCCACGTGTTCAGCGATGGCCGGGTCTTTGTCGACGGTGGCGGCCGCAAGTTGGGCGGCCGCTCCTACCAGTTGAGTGCGCGTCAGTTTTTTGGCCACTGACTCCTCCTTGGGTTAAGATACAGGGCTCTCCTAGCCCCTAAAAGTTGGTGGGCTCTGGGGCAGGGGTGGCGCTTCCAGCAGTGGCGGTGGGCGCGGCGGTGGGGCGGGCAGGAGTGCCGCTGGCCCCCGGAGTGGCGTCGGTGGGAACCTCGGGTAAGTCGATAATAGGAGTTTCCGAGGGACCGTTGGCTCGCGGTTTGGTGGGAATCTGCATGCCGCCTTCTTGGGTGAAGAGTGGGTTCTTGCGGGCCCGATACTTCTGAATGCGGTTGTTGCCGCAGTCAGCGATGTACATGGTGCCATCCTGACCTTCGGCGATTTGCTGCGGGTTGTTGAACTCGCGGGCCAGGTTGCCCATTTTGCCCCATTCGCAGATGAACTTGCCCTGAGGGTCGAACTTCTGAACCCGGTTGTTACCCGAGTCCGAGATAAACAGATTGCCCATTCTGTCGATCAGGATGTCGGTGGGCTTGTTGAATTCGCCCGGCTTATTGCCCGGCGTGCCGAAGCTTTTGACAAAGGTTCCGTCCTTGAGGAAACGTTGCACCCGGTGATTTTCCGTGTCGGTCACGTAGAGGGTGCCGGTGGCGTCGCAAGCCACTCCCCAGGGGGTGTTGAAGAAGCCGACCTTGCTACTGGGCTCAGCATTCTCGGGAATGATGGCCAGCACGTTTTTCATCCCCGGGCTAAATTTTTGGATGCGATGATTGCCGCTGTCGGCGACCCACATATTGCCGGCCACGTCGAAAGCCAGGCCGATGGGGCGGCTGAACTGGCCGGGACCCTGGCCCAGACTACCGACGGTAGTGAGAAACTCACCCTTGGTATTGAAAGATTGGAGACGGTTGTTGTCGGTGTCCGAGACCCAGAGGATGCCCTCGGTATTGAACCTCAGGCGCAGGGGGGCCGAGAAGAGGCCGTCTTTCGAGCCGGGATCGCCGAAGATCTCCAGGACGGTGCCGTCCGGGTCGAGGCGCTGAATGCGCGAATTATTGGTGTCGAGCACGAACAAGTTGCCGCCCGAGTCGACCGTGACGCCAGCCGGCGAGTCGAACTGGCCTTTGGCGGTGCCCCTCTTGCCGTCACCGATGGCGACGACGTAGTCCGGCGGCCCGTCTCCCTGCATAAAGAAGACCACCACCACCGCGGTCACGCCGGCAATCAGCAAGAGCGCGACGATCCACGTTAACCATCGTTGCATCGTCAGGGACTTTTGCGGCCAGAAATCGAAATCCCTGCGCAACCCTGAAGCCCCCGGCCGGTTAGACCCCGGGTAAACCATCTCAAGGAGCTGAAAATGAAGAAAACCCTCGCGCTCATGTTCGTCGGACTGCTGGCCGCGGCCAGCTGGGCTCAGCCCACTCCTCCCGCCAACGGTGATGGCACTTTGCCTACTTATGAACAGAAGCCGGGTTGGGTCAATCCAGGAGGCGACGCGACCGGCAACCCGGGCAGTGACCCCTCCAGCGCCCGCAAACGCGCTCCCTGGGGTCAGAACGGCCAGAACGGTCAAGGTCGCCGCGGCGGCAAGCGCATGGCCCGCTTTGACAAGAACGGCGATGGCCAGCTCGACGCCAGTGAAAAAGCCGCCGCTCGCGCCGAAATGATGAAGCGTTTTGATACCGACGGCGACGGTCAGGTGAGCGACCAGGAAAAACAAGCGGTCCGTGCTCGCATGATGCAGCGCTTCGACTCCAACGGCGACGGCCAACTCAGCGACCAGGAGAAGCAAGCCGCCCGCGCCGCCCGTGGCCAGCGTCAGGGAGGCGGACGTCGCTCTCGCCAGAACGGCCAGCCTCCAAATCAGACCAGCCCCGCGCCCAATGGCGGCACCACCAGCCGCGGCGGCCCGCTGGGGTAAGTGCCTGGAGCGCAGGTTCGGGAGCCTGGCTACGGGAATTCCTCTTAAATGGGCGACCGGCTGAGACTCTATTTAGATACATCCGTCATCAGTGCCTATTTTGACGAGCGGACTCCGGATCGAGTGTCCGCCACGCGTGCGTTCTGGCAGTCCGCCCAATCAGACTTTGAGTTCACTGTATCTCCCTTAGTGGTTCACGAACTTGATAGAACACCTGGCGAGCAGCGTAGGAAAGAGCTATTGGCCTTGATTCTACCGCTGGCCTTGGTCCCAAGCACCTCAGAAGCGCAGCATTTGGCAGATCGAATCCTCGAGGCAAACATCGTCCCTGAGAATAAACCCGAGGATGCACTTCGCCTTGCCATCGCCGTCGAGCGTGGACTGGATGCTCTTGTTAGCTGGAACTTTAGGCATATGATTAATTTCAAGACTCAGCGATTTCTTCCAGTGGTTTGCGCGAAAAACGGTTACTTTAAATCGCTGCAGATAACCAGCCCGCTAAACTTCTAAGGAGTGGATATGGTAAACAACGATTATACACCGCTAGAAAATGACTCAATGATGGAGGAACTACGGGCGATTCGAGACGAGATTGGGAGGCAGGCCTGGACCATGTCGCCGGAAGAACGCTCTGATTGGTATAACCGGGAGTCTGAGAGAATTCTGCGCGAACAGGGTTATGCTCCAAGGCCTGGTGACTCCAGCGGCGGCCTGTTGCAGATCGTGAGAGTGAGTCCTGAGGACTGAATTAATCCTTCGCCTCGAATACTCTCATGGATGGGAAGGACGCCCTGAAGTTTTCTAGTCGCACGTAGTCTTCCTTCGAAAGCATTATGACGACTTGGCCCGCGAAACCCAGCGACGCCTCACGCGATTTATTCATTTCTTCGTGCCGCCCGCCTCGCGTTGCGTCCGAGTGACGCTTCACACTGACCTCAAGTTTGGCTGGTCTAGCCAAAGCTCGTTTTGGTTTGACTCGAGGTCTGGCGAACTGAGAAACGAGTTAGCCCGCTCTCTACCTTCGGATATGCGCCCCCGATGCCGATGGCTCTACTGATTTCACGTTGAGTCAAACCGAGGTTCTCACGATGTTCTCGAAGGAATTCTTGGATCGTAAGCAATGGTCTTTCCCCGTTTTCAAAATTTGGATGGTCGGGCAATACTGGCAGGACGAAGCGATTGAGTCAGTGATGGCCACATCGGGTTTTGCAGTTGCGCATTGTTCATTGTTTATCCAAAGATTGTATCGTTGCGCGATTGGGTTGGTGTGGTTTTGGGGTTCGAGTTTGCTACTCTTGAGGCAGCAAAGGGCCAGTGCGGGCGTTGGCCGAAAACAGGCGTCACTTCATGAAAGCCCTTATCAAAGATGGCGCCGAAGTTCGCCTGCGCGAAGTTGACCCGCCCGCTCTTTCCCGGCCTGATCAGGTTCGCATTCGAGTTGCCGCCGCCGGGCTGTGCCGCACCGATTTGTATGTGGCCGAGGGTTTGTTACCCAGTTCGAGCCGGCTGGTGCTCGGTCATGAATTTGCCGGCACGGTGACCGAAGTGGGGCCCGAGGTGGTCGGCGTGGGCATGCATCAGAGGGTCGCCGTCTTTCCCTGGATGGGCTGTGGCGAGTGCCGCTGGTGTGAAGGCGGACATCAGACGGCCTGCCCCCAGCGGCGTATGCTCGGGGTGCATCAGGACGGCGCCTTTGCCGAGGAGATCGTGGTGCCGGGCCGTCTGGTTTATCCTTTGCCCGACTCGACCAGTTTTCGCGCCGCCGCCTACGCCGAGCCGGTGGCCGCCAGCCTGGCCATTCTGCGCGCCGGCCTCAATCCCCACAGCCGTGGCCTCGTTTACGGACGCAATCGTATCGCCGAACTGACCTACCGGTTGATGCGCCTTCACGGTTTCAGTCGTGTGGAGCTGCTGAAAGAACAGAAAGAAGAGTGCAGCTTCGACTACGTGGTGGAGACGGTCACTCATCCCGAGGATGTGGCCCGCATGTTGCGGCTGCTGCGTCCCGGGGGCACGCTGGTGGTCAAGAGCCGGCACCCAAGGCCCTTGCAGTTAGATCTTCAGCAGCTGGTGCCCAAAGAGATTCGTCTGGCGGCCGTCAATTATGGGGATTTTCAGCAGAGCCTGGACCTGCTGCGCAATCCCCAGTTTCACTATGAGGACTTGCTTGGGGTAGGCCACCCTCTGGAAGATTGGCGTCTGCTCTTTGAAGAAGCCCGCCGAGACGAATCCACCAAGAGCTTTTTCCGACTTTCTGATGTGTGGGATCGTTAGTTTCGTCAGTGCCGGGCCGGTCGAGCCCGAGCGCCTGCGACAGGCCACCGACAGCCTGATCACCAGAGGCCCGGACGGCTGCGGTATCTGGGTGGACGAGAGCGGGCACGTCGGTTTAGGCCATCGCCGGCTGGCCATCGTGGACGCGCCTGGGGGCCAGCAGCCTTTTGTCAGCGAGGACGGCCGTGTGCGTGCCGTGGTGAATGGGGAACTCTACGATTTTCGCGAGCAGCGCCGCAGACTTCAGGCTCTCGGGCATGTGTTTCACACCGGCTGCGATAGCGAGGTCGTGTGCCATCTCTATGAGGAGCATGGCCTGGACTTCGTGCACCAGTTGCGCGGCGAATTTGCTGTCTTGTTGTGGGACGGCGGGCGCATGGTGGCCGTGCGCGATCCTTTCGGGATCAAGCCCCTCTGCTACGCCCAGAAAGAGCACGAGTGGTGGTTCGCCTCCAAAGCCAGGGCTTTGTGGGCGGCCGGCTGCGCTCGTCAATGGGATGCCAAAGCCTTCTGGCAGGCGGCCAGCACTCAATACACGCTGCCGGATCAGACGCTTTTTGCGGGAGTTCGCCAGTTGCCTCCCGGTCACCTGGCGGTCCTGGAAGAGGGCCGCCTGCGGCTGCGAAGATACTGGCAGCCAGCCCCTCGAGTTTCCGATCCCGATGAGTTTTTGGAGCGCTTGAGGGGGGCCGTTTGCGAGCGTTTGCCAGACGGGTTGCCGGCTGCTTTGCAACTGAGCGGTGGAATCGACTCGGCCGCTGTGGTCGCTCTGGCGACGGCGCACCGGTCCGATTTGCGAGCCTTTACGGTCAGCTTTGACCGGGCCAGTCACGATGAATTCGCCCTGGCTGAGCAGGTGGCCGAACGCTGCGGAGTGCCTCTGGAACGTATCGATCTGAACGCCTCGCAACTGCTGGTGCTCCTGCCCGAAGCTGTAGAGGCAAGCGAGGGGTTGGCTGTGAACGCGCATCTCGCCGCCAAATACGCCCTCGATCAGCGCATTCATCAGGCAGGCTTCAAGGTGGTTTTGACCGGCGAGGGCGCCGACGAGGTCTTGTTAGGCTATCCGCATTTTCGCCAGGACCTGGCGGTTAGTCAGGAAGAGCGCCGGGCCATCGCCGCCAGCAATCCCATTGCGGCGGGAATTATGGTGACTTCCGGGCGGGGCCTGTCGCTGGCCGCCGTTCAGTCGCGGTTGGGTGCCGTGCCCGCATTCCTGGAGGCCAAGGCCGCCTTCGGAGCCAGAATTCATAGCTGTCTGCACCTCGATTATGTGGATGAAAACGCGACGTTGGACGCGTATCAAAGCATGGTTGACTTTGCCGACTTGCCGGCGGGGGATGTGCTGGAGCAGGCCTCGGATCTGTGGAATCGTTCCGCGCTGGCGAACTACATTCTGCACACCTTGGGAGACGGTTGCGAGATGGCTCATTCCTTGGAAGGCCGATTGCCCTTTTTGGACGGGGACCTGGTTAGCTGGCTACGGGGCGTGCCCCGCGAGTGGAAAATTCGCCAGCGGCGTGAGAAGTATATCTTA
>JALHOV010000023.1:26062-30274 GCA_022842865.1 Vulcanimicrobiota bacterium
TATCTTACGGGAGGCCTTACGAAGTTTTTTGCCGGCCGGGGTGGTGGACCGTCAGAAGCAGCCCTTTATGGCGCCGCCTATGTTGGACGAGGGTCGCCTGCAAAGTCACCTGCTGCAATTGTCCGAACTGGACCACCCGTTTATCGACGGGCAACGTTTGCGCGGCCATTTGCGCCGAGAGATGTCGGCGGAGTGGGCCCCCGCCCTTACCTGGCTGGCCACGGCTTATCATATGCATGCGAGGCTTGGCTTATGAACTGGTGGGAGGGTTTTTTTGATGAGGAATACGCCCGCCACTTTTTGCCACCCCGGGTGGACGATCAGGCCCGTCAGATCGCTCATTTACTGGAACTGACGCCCGGCCAACGGGTCTTCGATCAGTGTTGCGGTCAGGGCCGTTTTAGTGCTGCGCTGGCTCGCCAGGGTTTGTTGCCGTATGGAGTGGACGCTTGCGAAGACTATGTGCTTACCGCTCGGACCACGTGCCCGCAGGGCCATTTTTACTGCGCCGACGCCTCGACCTTCCAAACGGAGGTCGCTTGTCATGGCGCCTTTAACGTCTTCTCTAGTTTTGGCTACTCGGCCGACGACCGCTTCAACCTGGAAATGCTCAAGCAAGCCGCCGCGTCGCTGCAGTCTCAAGGTTTGTTCCTATTGGAAACGATCAATTTCGCCAATGTGCTGGTCAATTTCGAGCCGACCATGGTTACTCATCTCGAAGGTGGACTTACCCTACAGCGGCACTCCGAGCTGGACTGGAGCCAGGGAATGTTGCGCCAAGAGTGGATACTGACGCGTCCTGACCAGACCAATCGCCGCCATTCCACCTGCACACGCGTGCTTTTGCCCCGCGACTTGGGCGACATGCTGCGCGCGGCCGACCTGCAACCGGAACGCTTGTTGGGAAACCTGGCCGGGGATGAGTTCGCCCAGGACAATCCGCGCCTGGTCTGGCTGGCTCGCCGATGGAACTGAACTGGGACCGCCATCGAGACCAGCGGATTGCCCTGGAATGGGGAGAGCAGCAGTTAACTTATGAGCAACTCTGGCACCGGGTCGAGCAGGTAGCGGGCGGACTGACCGAAATGGGGGCGGGGCCGGAGACCCTGGTCGGCCTGAATTTTTCAAAGTCGCCCGAATACGTAGTGGCTCTGCTCGCCTGCTGGTGGGCGGGGGCGGCCTTCCTACCCTTGGATTCCAGCCTGCCGGAGGCACGTTTGCAGGCCTACCGTCAGGTGGCTCGGCCCGACCTGGAGATCTGCGAATTGCCCGCCGGAAAACCACGCCCCGCCAGATTTGGTGAACTCGCCTACGTCCTCTGCACCTCCGGTTCGACCGGTGCGCCCAAGGCGGTGGAAATCACACACGCCGGGCTGATTCCCATGCTGGAAGACCAGATTCAGGCCTTTGACCTGGCCCCCGGTAAGCGGGTGCTGTGGTTGCTCTCCATGCAGTTTGACGCCTCCCTTTCGGACCTGGGCACGAGCCTGCTCAGCGGGGCCACACTGGTCTTTCCACCAGCCAGTGGGCGGTTGCCCGATTGGCTAAGCCAACTGCAAATTACTCATCTGGATATCCCACCGGCGCTCTTGCATCGGTATGAACCCAACAATTTTCCACCAGTGCTGGAAACATTGGTGGCTGGCGGCGAGCCATCCGATCCCGAGCGTCTTAAAGCTTGGGGAAGAAAGGTTCGGCTGATCAGCGTCTATGGTCCGACGGAGGCCACCATCTGCACCAGTTGGCGACGGGTGGATGAAGGCTGGGACGGGCCTCGGCTGGGCAGCACACTGGCCGGTATGGAGCATCGTTTACATGAGGAAGAGCTTCTGATTGCAGGTCCCGGGCTGTTTCGCGGCTACCGAGGACGCCCCGACCTGACCGAGTCCGCTTGCCTGCAGTTGGACGGTCGCCGCTACTATCGCAGCGGCGACCGGGTCGAGCCGACCGGGGACTGTGACTTTTTCTTTCGGGGTCGGCTCGACCGTCAGGTCAAGGTGCGCGGCCACCGCATCGAACTGGCCGAGGTGGAAAACGCCTGCCTGCAAGTGGAGGGGATCACGCGCTGCGCGGTCTCTCTGCAGGATGGCGAACTGGTCCTTTTTTTCACCGGCGTCCCTTCGGCCGTTGTCTTGCGAACGGAACTGTCGCGGCGCCTGCCGGAATGGATGTTGCCTACCCGGATCCAGCCGCTGGCGGCTTTGCCCGAAACCCCCAGCGGCAAGGCTGATCTGGGAGCGCTGCGCTTTCTCGATTCGCTGCGGGCCATGGAGCTCGCCGCTCAGCTACAGTCGCAGGGTCATGCGGTCACCGCTTTGCAGTTGCTCAGGGGCAATCCACTGGGCATGGGCAGTCGGGAAATAGACAACCGGCTGCCCACTGACATGCCCGCCTGGCAAGCGCCCGGATGGGGGAGTAGCGTGTTGCTGACCGGAGCCAGTGGCCAGTTGGGCTCGCGGCTGGCGGCAGAGTTTCGCAAGGCTGGCTGCCGGGTGCTGTGCTTGTCTCGCCAGCCCCGCCCGGGTTGGCTGCAGGGGGACCTGACCAGGCCGCGCATGGGCTTGGCCGACTATGACCAACTGGCTGCAGAAGTGGACGTCGTGTTCCACTGTGCAGCGGAGGTCAACACGGTGTTGCCCTGGGACTCGCTGCGAGCAGCCAACCTGGATTGCCTGCCCGAGTTGGTGAGGTTCTGCCAGACTGGTCGTCCCAAGTCCCTGCACGTTGCTTCGACCCTCTCGGTATTTGTTTCTACGGATTTTCAAGGACGGGGACTGTGCAGCGACCGGCTGAGCGAGGAACGGGTCGTTTTCGGCGGCTACGCTCAAACCAAGTATGCCGCTGATCGCTGGCTACATCGTCAGCGTGGGCCCATTTACGTGTATCGTTATGGCTTGCTGGTAGGAGATGAGCGCGACTACCTCCACCGATTTGTGCGCGGCCTGCGAGGTTTTGGTCGAGCCCCATCGGGAGGGGAGATTCGGCTGGATTTAACGCCTCTGGACTTTGCCGCTCAGGCCACCTGGCGAATCTCCCAGGGAGAGCCTGGCACCTATCACGTCGCGGCGGCTCGAGGGGTGGCGTTCGAGGAATTGTTGCAGGTTCTGGAGTTGCCCCTGGTAGACGCCGAGGAGTTCTTCGCTCTGGCTGCTCAGGATGCGGATCAGGCGGCGGCTCAACTGGCGTTGTGCCGCCTTCATCCCGACCCCGAGTATTTCGAGCGCAATCGCGCCTTGGACCTGTTCCAGCGCACCGACGTCGATTTTGAAGTGAGCCACCCCCCCGATTTCCCTCTGCATCTGCGGCAATGGATGGGCCTTTGAGCCGGCACGGGATGGTGCTTGGCAAATTCATGCCGCCCCATCTGGGTCATCTCTACCTGATCGACTTTGCCCGCCGCTACGCAGACGAATTGACGGTGGTGGTGGGCAGTCTGGCGGGCGAACCGATTGAGGGAACGTTGCGGGTGAGTTGGATGCAAGAACTGTTTCCCCAGGTCCATGTGGTGCACCTGACCGACGAGAATCCTCAATTGCCTGAGCAGCACCCCGATTTTTGGAATATTTGGAAGCGCTCTTTGGAGCGCATTGTGGGCCGACCCGTCGACCTGGTTTTCGCCGGGGAGGACTACGGTGGTCCGCTGGCAGCGGTGTTGGGCGCGCAGTTTATTCCGGTCAATGGAATGCGCTCCTTGGTGCCGGTCAGCGGCACCAAAATTCGCGATAACCCCGGCGCTTCTTGGTCCTACTTGCCGCCCCCGGTGCGCGCCCACTTTGTGCGTCGAGTCAGCGTTTTCGGTCCAGAATCGACGGGTAAGTCCACCCTGACCCGGCGACTGGCTGAGCACTTTGGGACTTTGTGGGTGCCGGAGTATGCGCGAGGCTGGCTGGAAGCTCGCGGCGGAGCGGTCTGTCCCGAAGATCTTCCCGTCATTTCGCGAGCTCAGCGGGCGGCGGAAGAGGCTCTGGCACGGCTGTGTGGGCCGCTGCTCTTCTGCGATACCGACCCCTCGGCCACGCCGATTTGGAGTGATGAGCTTTTTGGCTCCTGCGATCCGGTGCTGGAAGAAGCGGTGGGCCGTTATGACCTGACACTGGTGCGATGGGCATGGGCCCAAGACCGAGGGTGAAAGTCCCTCACGAGCCTTACTGGAAGGAATCGAAAGCATATGCAACTGCGCGAGTGCCAGGGAGATAGTGACTCAAGGCACGT
>JALHOV010000024.1 GCA_022842865.1 Vulcanimicrobiota bacterium
GTCGGCGTCCAGGGCGTTGAGCAGGCTGTCCACTCCGCCGGTGTAGCGCAGATACGAGAGTTCCGAGCGGTCTCGCAGGGTGACCACTAAAAGCTCTCGTTCCTTGCGAATCTCTCGAGACTTGGAATGATCGATCAGCGAATCGGAAACCTCTTTAAAAGCGGTGGCCACCGTCTGCTGATACTGCACCAGGGCGATGTTGCGATTGCCGATAGCAAAATCTTCGGCCGAGCCCAAACTGGCATCGAAAACTGGTTGCGTAATCGACGGATTTAAGAAGAAGGTGCCGCTGTCGGGCATAAACAGACTGTTCAACGCTTTGCTCTGGTATCCCAAAAATCCGGTCAGGGTGATGCGCGGGAAGAGAGAGGCATAAGCCACTTTGATCTGCTCCTCGCGCGCCAACACGGTGAACTCGGCGGCCCGGATGTCGGGACGCCGGGCCAACAGCTGAGAGGGAATCCCGGCCGGCACTTCGGGCAACTGGTCCTGCTCCAACAAGCTTTTGCCGCGGGTCACCGGGCCCGGATAGCCGCCCAACAGAATGTTGATCTGGTTCTCCATCTGGGCGATCTGGCGCTGAGCATCGCTGACCACGATCTGGGCGGTCTGGACCAATTGCTCGCCCTGGCGGACGTCCAACATCGAGGCGATGCCGCCTTCTTGTCGAGCCCGAATCAACTCCAACGATTCGCTTCGGGTTTTCAGAGTGCGGTTGGCGATGTCCAGTTCGGCGTCCAGCTCCAACAAATTGAAATACGCACTGGCCACTTCACTGACCACCATGGTCAGCACGGCGCGTCGATTGGCTTCGACGGCCAGCACTTCATCCCAGGCGGCGGCGCTCTGGTGCTTGACCCGTCCCCAGATGTCCAGCTCATAGTTGAGAAAGTTCAGCAACACCTCACCGAACGGTCGGTTGCGAGCCAGGAAACCGCCGGCCGGAAAAGTCGGGCTGTTCCTGGAAGCCAGCGTCTGGTTAAAGTTGGCCTGCAAATTTACCTTGGGCAGCAGCTCAGAGTCCTGGATGCCGGCGGTGGCGCGAGCAGCGTCCACCCGCGCCAGGGCCAGCCGCAAGTCCAGGTTATTGGCGATGGCCGTGCGCAACAGGACCTGAAGTTGCGGGTCTTTGAAGATTTCGAACCAGCGCAGATCACCAATAGATGCCTCGGTGGCAGGCGTATCGCGATATTGGGGCGGCGGCGTAACGCTGCCCTCGACTTTGGCGGCGTCCTCCGGATCCTGAGCATAAAGAGCGGTGCTCAGGCACAACAGCAAGAGAAGGATCTTCATTTTTGCTGCTCGCTCTCTTTGGCTCCGAACCGCTCCACCATTACGAAGATGGAGGGGACCAGGAAAATACCGATGAGACTGGCGGCCAACATTCCGCCTACCACGGTGGTGCCCATGATTTCACGAGCCACACTGCCGGCGCCGGTGGCGAACCAGAGCGGCAAACAACCGAGGATGAAGGCGAAGGAGGTCATCAAAATGGGGCGCAGGCGCAGGCGCGCGCCTTCCAGAGCGGCTTCCGCCAGAGGTTTGCCCTTCTCATATTCTTCCTTGGCGAACTCAACGATCAAGATAGCATTCTTGGCCGCCAGGCCGATGAGCATCACCATCCCGATCTGGGCATAGAGGTTGTTCTCGAACTGATAAAGGTTGTTCGGCGTCACGAAACTGAAGACGCGGCGCCCATAGAGCGCCAGAAAGGCTCCGAAGACGGCCACCGGCGTGGACAGCAGCACCGAGAACGGCAGCTTCCAGCTCTCGTAGAGCGCGGCCAGGATCAAGAAGACGAAAAGCAGGGACAATCCGAAGATGACACTGGCTGAGACGCCTTCCTGAGCTTTCTTCTCTTGGAACGACATCCCCATGTAGTCGAAGCCCATCTCGGCGGGCATGGTCTCGTGGAACACTTCCTCGAGCGCCTGCATGGCCTGAGCCGAACTGTAGCCGGGCGCGGCGCTGCCGTTCAGTTGAGCGCACTTATACAGATTGTAGTGCATCACAAACTCCGGACCGGGACGCGACTCGAACTTGGTCAAGCCGGCCAGCGAGACCATCTGACCGGTGTTGGAGCGCACCGCGAACTGGTCCAGTTTTTTGACATCGGTGCGGTATTCGCCCTCAGCCTGCACGTAAACTTGCCATTGGCGCCCGAAGCGGTTGAAGTAGTTGACGAAAATGCCGCCCATAAAGCACTGGATGGTGCGGTAGACATCCTCGATCGGGACACCTTGCTTGAGCACCTTGGCGCGGTCGACCTCGACAAACTGTTGAGGCACGGCCGGTAGGAAGGTGGTGGAAATCTGAGCGATCTCCGGGCGCTTCTTGGCCGCCTCCAGGAACGTCCCCAGTTGCTTTGAGAGGAACTCGATCTCCTGGCCCGAGCGATCCTCGAGCAGGAACGTGAAGCCGGCCGAAGTGCCGACGCCCGGAATGGCCGGCGGTGAGAACCCAAAGCCGATGGCTTCGGGTAAGGAGCCCAATTGCTGGTTGACGGCCGCCTGGATGACTTTGTAGGCCTGCTCTTTGTCCGTGCGCACGCTCCAGTTCTCGAGACTGACGAAGAAAAATGCGTTGTAGGTGGTCTGCACGGTGCTGAGCAGATTGAAGCCGATCACGCTGGTGACGTGGCGGACTCCTTTGATCTTGGTGAGACGCTCCTCGACCTGGCGGGCCACTTCCGAAGTCCGCTGAGCCGAAGCGCTGCTGGGCAGTTGCACGCTGACATAAGAGTAGCCGGGGTCTTCTTCCGGCAAGAAGCCGGAGGGCAGGTTGGCGCTCCTGCCCAGCCACCCGGCCGCCAGCGTAAACAAGACCAACAAAACGATGGTGATCCAGCCGCGCCGCACCAGCAGACCCGAAACGCTGACGTAACCGTTAGTGACTTTCTCAAAGCCTCTGTTGAAGGCCCCCAACAAGCCCGTGGACGGCTTGCGCGGCCTGAGCAGCAGAGCGGCCAGCGCCGGGCTCAGAGTGAGAGCGTTAAAAGCGGACAAAATCACCGAAATGGCGATGGTCACGGCGAACTGTTGGTAAAGCCGGCCGGTGATGCCGGGCACAAAGATGGTGGGAATGAAGACGGCCGCCAGCACCATGGCGATACCGATGACGGGACCGGTAATCTCCTCCATGGCGATGAGGGCGGCCTCTTTGGGCTCCTTGCCCTCCTCAATATGGCGTTCTACCGCCTCCACCACCACGATGGCGTCGTCCACCACCAGACCGATAGCCAGCACCAGTCCAAACAAGGACAGAGTGTTGATCGAGAATCCGAAAAGCGGAAAGAAAGCAAAGGTGCCAATCAAGGAGACAGGCACAGCCAGGAGCGGAATCAAAGTGGGCCGCCAGCCCTGCAGAAAGATATACACCACCAGGATCACCAGGGCGATGGCGATGCCCAGCGTGACCACGATTTCGTGGATACCCTCGGAGACGGCCAGAGTCGTGTCCAGCGAGACGGCGTAGTCCATTCCGGCCGGGAAGCGCGTCTTGAGCTCGGTCATGAGCTTGCGGACGCCCTGGGCCGCCTGGATGGCGTTGGAGCCGGGCAACTGATAGATGGCCACAATGGCGGCCGGCTTTCCGTCGAGACGGGCGTTCAGGTTGTAGTCGGCCGCGCCCAATTCCACTCGGGCCACGTCCTTGACGCGCACCGTGCCACCGTCAGGCGTTTCGCGCAGCACGATGTTTTCAAACTCTTCGGGCTTGCTCAAACGTCCCTGGGCGCGCACGGAATAGGTGAATTCCTGACCAGCGGGAGCCGGATCGCCGCCGATTTTACCGGCCGGATTGACCGTATTTTGGGACTGCAGAGCTTTGGTCACGTCGGGCACGGTGATGCCCAGCTTGGTGAGTTGGTCCGGCTTCACCCACAAACGCATGGCGTAACGACCGGCGCCGAACACCTGGGTGCTGCCGATGCCTTTCACACGCGTGACCTGATCGACCACGTTGATAAAGGCGTAGTTGGCCAAAAAGTTGTTGTTGTAGCTGGAGTCCGGCGAATAGAGAGCGACCAGCATCATGGGAGCGGAGAAGCTCTTTTGTACGGTTACGCCCTGGGTGGTCACATCGCTGGGCAATTGCGACACCGCTTGCTGGACGCGCAGCTGGGTGAGCATCAGCGAGATGTTGGGGTCAGCGGACACGTCGAAGTTGACGGTGGTGCGCATGACGCCGGAAGCGGCGTTGACCGAAATCATGTAATTCATGTTGTCCACGCCCGAGAGCTGCTGCTCGATGGGCACGGCCACCGACTGCTCGATGGTTTGCGAATCGGCGCCCGGATAGGTGGTCTGAATGGTCATTTCAGGCGGCACGATAGCCGGGTACTGGGCAATGGGCAGGGAAGCCATGACCACAAGGCCCACCAGCACGGTAAGGATGGAAATGACCATAGCCACGATGGGACGATGGATGAAAAAGCGGGATAACACAGCTACCTGGCTCCCGCGGCCGGGGCAGGCTCATAGGGCCTGGTCTTGACGGTGGCGCCGGGTCCCAATTTCTGGATGCCCTCCACCACCACTTTCTGACCGGCCTTGAGCCCCTCCGTGATGATCCAGTCCTGGCCGACACGTTCTCCAACTTTCACGGGCTGGATCTTGACTTTGTTGTCCGGCTCGACGATGACCACCTGATAACGGTCCTGCAGTTCGCTGACGGCCCTCTGGGGAACCAGCAAAGCGCCCTTCTCCACATAACGAATGGTGCGCACCCGGGCGAACTGGCCGGGGCGGAGATTGCCCTGAGGATTGGGAAATAGCGCCGTGAGTAAGATGGCCCCGGTACTCACCGTGACGTTGCGATCCTCTGAAAAGAAGCGGCCCGGCTGAGGATACTTGGAACCATCCGACTGAATCAAGTCAAAGCGCAGTGTCTTCTGGAAAGCGGTGCGCCGCGAGGCGGCCGGATTCCGCTTCAAACTGCTCATGTACTCTTGTTCCGGGATGGTGAAATTGACCTTGATGGGATCGATGGTGGAAACCTGGGTGAGCGGGTCGCTGGTTGGCGAAATAAGGTCGCCCACCTGCGCGTGGGCCACGCCGGCCAAACCATCGATGGGAGAGGTAATTTTGGTGAATCCCAAATTGAGTTGGGCCGTCTGCACCTGGGCATCGGCTGATTCGATCTGGGCCAGCGCGGTGGTGATGGCCGCATCCGCGCTGCTGATCTGAGCCAGAGCCGATTGAATGGTGGAATTGGCTGCTTCCAGCTGGGCCTTGGCCGAGTTGAACTGGCCCCGAGCGGTCTGAAGCTGGGCCACCTGTGCGGCCACCTGAGCCTGGGCGATGCGGTTGTTTTGGATGGCGTTGTCGAGGTCTTGCTGGGGCACTGCTTTGCGCTCGGCCAGCGGCCGGAAACGATCTTCATCCAACTGCGTTTTGGCCCGATTGGCCTGCTGTTGTTGCAGATTGGCTTCGGCCTGCATGACCGTGCCCTGGGCCTGCTCCAGGCCCGCCTTGGCCAGCAGCAGCTGGCTGTTGGCTTGCGACAGGGCGGCCTGAGCAGATTTACGCTGACTGTTGGCCGCCTCCAGTTGACCACGGGCCTGGGCCAGTTGCCCCTGAGCCTGAGCCACAGCCGCCTCGAAAGTGCGCGGGTCCAGCTCAAACAACAGCTGGCCCTTGCGCACAAAAGTGCCTTCCTGATATTCGCGGCGCAGCAGGTAACCAGTCACCTGAGCTTTGATCTTGGCATTGACCAGGCCGTCCATTGTGCCGACCCATTCGCCGTGAACGGGAACATCGCGTTTGACCACTTCGGCCACGGCCACTTCGGCGGGAGGCATGACTTTTTTGGGGGGCGGGCCGCCGGAACAGCCGGTTCCCCAGAGAGCCAGGCTCATGACGAGCATCGACTTGAACGAATTCATCGGGTCCTACATCCCCCACAGAATGCGCCCAACCACGTTCCAGTAGAATTGGACTAGTTTAGGGCTGTGTGATCTCCTACTCCAGTCCCTTCCGACTTAAGTCGCGAAATGACCATCGCGAAATGTTCACAATTTCGTAACTTTCTGATCAGTAAACCTCCCTGTGATTCGGACGTTTGTTAAACGCTTATAGGGTAGACTATCGAAAAGAAACCTGAGGGTGGAGCCAATCGTGGAAGAACATTTAGAAAACGAACTGAGCAACCGGCGCGGCGCGCCGCGCTTGAGCCGCACACTGGACATTCGCTATATTCGCCCGGGCGATGGTGTTCGGGCCGGACAGGCCGTCAATATCAGTCAAAGCGGAGCCCGCTTGATTTTGGAGGACGGAGCGGAGGACGCGGAGCTTACCATCGAGTTTGAAGGCAAACTGGCTATGCTGGCGCGCACCGTTTGGCGCCAACCGCTGACTGGCGGTGGTCAAATCGTGGGCGTCGTCTTCGAAGGCTTCCACTGGGGTCAGAAGGTGGCTCTGGATAATTACCTCTACCAACTGGAGAGCCAGGCGGCCTGACGTCTTGTCTGGCCTTGCGGTAGTGGCCGTCGGGGGGAATTCGCTGATTCGGGACAAGAACCGTCAGTCCATCCCCGATCAGTATCAGGCCCTGGTGGAAACGGTCACGCACATTACCGACCTGGTAGAAGCCGGCTGGCAAGTGGTAGTAACCCACGGCAATGGCCCCCAGGTCGGTTTTGTTTTGCTGCGCTCCGAACTGGCACGAACCCAGGTTCACCCGATTCCCTTCGACGTGGCCGTGGCCGATACCCAAGGCCATCTGGGATATCACCTGCAGCAAACTTTGCACAATGAATTTCGCCGGCGCCAACTCAGCCAGAGGGCGGTCACGCTGCTCACCCAGGTGGTGGTGGCGGCCGACGACCCGGCTTTTCAAAAGCCTTCTAAACCCATCGGCCCTTTCTTTGACGAAACGGAAGCGCGTCGGCGCGGGCAGGAGGAGGGCTGGGAGGCGGCCGAGGACTCCGGCCGCGGCTGGCGGCGCCTGGTGGCCTCGCCCAAACCTCGCGAAATCGTAGAGATCGATGCGGTTCGTGCCATGCTCTCGGCCGGTTACGTGGTGGTGGCGGCGGGCGGAGGCGGCATTCCCGTCGTCTCGGATGAACAGGGAGTTTTTACCGGCGTGGCCGCGGTGGTCGACAAGGATTCCGCTTCGGGACTGCTGGCCCGGCAGCTCGGAGCCGACCTGCTGGTCATTTCCACCGCCGTCGAAAAGGTCTGCCTGCACTTCGGCAAGCCCGAACAGGTAGAATTGGACCGCATCACCAGCCAGCAGGCTCGCCAATATTTGCAAGAAGGTCACTTCCAGGCCGGCTCCATGCGGCCCAAAATCGAGGCCGTGCTGGCCTACCTGGACGCAGGCGGCCTACGCGCCCTGATCACCAACCCCGCAAACCTCAAACGCGCCCTGCAAGGCCATACCGGCACCCACCTGGCCACTTCCTGGTAAGGCCCGGACTTGGAAAGGTGCCGACCGCCTGCGCGATGCACTGATCCTTATGGAAGAAGTGCGCGTGTTGGCCAGAAGTTTGGGGGAAGAGTCGCCGCTGCTGCTTTTTTACGCTTTGCGCCAGCTGCACCCGGAGCTTCCTTTTGGACCGGTGGACTCCGAGCAAATGCTCTTGTTTGCCCGCATGCTAGAGGCTCAGAACGAAAGACCCTCGGTGCTTCGGCTGGAAGACACTCCCTTGCAGGCCTTCACTCAGTTGGCGCAGCACGCCGAGGTGGTGCAGTTTTACTGGTGGCAGGGGCAGTTCCCGCCCATTCCGGGCGGCGATCAGGCGGCCGCCGCCAATCCCTTTTGGCGCTGTCCAGGCGGCACGCACGCTTTGCTTTACGGGCACTCGCAAGTGCGACCGCTACACCAGTTCTTGGAGGGCGTTAGCGAAGCCCGTTATCAATCCAGCTTCGCCGCTCTGCGCAAGCAAATTTTCAAGCAGGCCGAGCGTCGCGAGCCCCTTTTCCTGCGCTGGTCGGAGCTGGAGCAGAGCCCGGAGGCGGCCGAAGTTCTGCGCGAGCTGGTGCTGAGCTGCCTGCATTGGAATGTCGAGCCGACGCCGATTCATCTGAGCCTGACGGCCTTCTCGCATCTCCAGTCCTTCTTAGAAGGCTTCCTGATCCGTGCCCAACTCGACGCCTTGAGGGCCGATTTGGAAGAAGAAGTGCTGGGCCGCTTGCCGCGTGCGCGCTGGCTGCTGGACGGCCGCGCTCCAGCAGATTCCGCTCCCGCCATCCGTGGACGCACGCTGACGCGCGGAGACGAACTCCTATTGGGTCCCGAAAGCCGTTACGATGAAGCCGAAAAGCTGTTGGGACGAGGCCGCGTTGGGCGCTGGCTGGAGGGCGATTTTGGACGATTAAAAGTCAGCTTCGATCAGAGCGTGCTGGAAACCATCGAATGGAGACAAGAGTAAGCTTACACGTTGCTGGACCAGACGTCCACCATGTAACGTCCGGAACTTTCCAATCCTTTCAGCCACTGCTCGGCAGCCTGCGCGTCCTGCCCCGTCTTCTCCTGATAGATTTGGGCAAAAGCGCGGCGCACGTCGGGGGCCATTTTGCCGCCGTCACCGCAGACATAAACTGAGCCTCCCGCTTCGAAAATCTCCCACACCTGTTCTTTATGCTCAAGAATGCGGTGTTGAACATAGACTTTGTGCTCTGTCTCGCGCGAAAAGGCGGTTACCAGCTGGCAGACTTCCCCGGCCACGAACTCCTGAAGCTCGTCCCGGTAGGCATAATCTTGCTCGGGATGACGGCAGCCATAGAAAAGCAGAGCCTTGCCCAGAGCCTGCCCCTGCGCCTGCAAGGCCGAGCGCTCTTGGAGGAAGCCTCGGAAAGGAGCGAGCCCGGTGCCCGGGCCGATCATCAGCACGGGCCGGGAGGAATCCTCCGGCAGATGAAAATTGGCATGGTTGTCGCGCACAAAAGCATACACCCGCTGTCCCTTTTTCAGCCCGGCCAGATAGTTCGAGCAGACGCCGAGGTAGCGGCCCCGCCCCGATCGGGCCGGTTCGTTGAGCACACCAACGGAGATGCTGCAGATTCGTTCGGAGCTGAGCGGCGAAGACGAGATCGAGTAGTAGCGAGGTCGCAAACCGGCCAGCATCTCCAGGAACAGATTGAAGGGAAGCCGACAGGAGGGGTGGTCCTCCAGAACCTCCAGCACGGATTGACTCCTGCCCAGGATTTCCTGGGCGTAACGCTGGTCCTCGCTGGCCAGAGCCAGCAAATTGCGCTGTTCGGGAGGGCAGGGAGCGTGTTCGGCCATGATCTTGAGATGTTGGCGCGTGGCCACATCCTGGAGCTCCACGTATTCGGTCAAAACTTCGCCCAGCGCTATCACCTGGTCAATCGGCAGCAACGTCTTGGAGTTGCCTTTTTTCCTGATGCGAATGCGCGCCTCGGGATCGAGTGAGAAACGAGTGGCCACGCGTTTGACAAGAGCCGCCGAGTTGCGTGCGACCACACCCAGGTGATCGCCGGTGCGATAACTGACCTCTTCGGGCAACACCACTTCGATATGCCGCGCCGAGCGTTCGGGAGACCGAAAGATCTCATGATTTTCCACGATGGTCATGGGGCGGGCGCCAAAGGCGGCCACAAAAGGATTCTCCCGCTTCTGCTCGAGAAATTCGACTTCGTAGAGATCGCCCCTGGCTTCCGCCTCCAGGCTCTCTGCAATACCCAGTTTGGCGGCCAGCTCGGGCCACAGGGGCTCGTACCAACTGTGAAAGTGACCATCGAAGTCGCCCCGCGCGTCCCCCTCCCCGCGTGCGTAAATCCGTTCGGCGCCCAACTCCTCAAGACGGCTGTCGATCCGCTTGGGAACCTTTTGGTAAGAGGAAGCCCAATCTTTGTTTCCGCAGCCGAACACCCCAAACTTGACGCCCTGCAAGGCTGGCCCGCTCTCCAGCCAGCCTACGAACTTGACCGCGTTGTCGGGTGGAGCTCCATTGTAGCTGGAGGAAAACAGTAAGACAGCACCCTGGCGCGGCAATCTGCCCACATAGGCGTCCAGTTCGGCCACTTCGGTCTGAAAACCGCGGGCCTCCCCGTCCTCGGCCACCTGACGGGCGAAAGCCTCCGAGGAACCGGTGTTGGAACCGTAGAGGACCAGCAGAGGCGTATTGTGGGTGGGACGCTTTTGCACCCGGGCGACCGGTTGGGCTACCTCGACGACGGGCGCGGCGCCGGGACGAGCCTTGATTTCGCTGGCCGGACGGCGCTGCAGCTTGATTTTAAAGTCACCCGGCTTGATGGTCAGACTCTGCTTGAGATGCATCTGATACTGGGTGAGGTCGACCAGACGGAAACGCTGCAACACCATGCCCAGCACCAGCACCGCTTCCTGCAAGGCGAACTGGCGTCCGATGCAAGCCCGCTGGCCATTGCCGAAGCCCTTGTAGGCATTGAGCGGGCGTTTTTCCTCCAACTCCGGCGCGAAATTGTCGGGGTTAAATTCCTCGGCGCGCGGACCCCATATGGCCGGGTCGCGATGCAGGGTCGGTAGCAGCAATTGCACCGGTTGATCCTTGGGAATAAAGTATTTGCCGCCAATCACCGTGTCCTCATAGGGAGAAAGCGTGAAAAAAGGCGCCGTGGGATAGAGACGCAGCGACTCTTTGAGAATCTGCAGCAGGTATTGCAACTGGTGAATCTGGTCAAAGGTAGGCTCGTCGGTCATGACCCGGTCCACTTCCTCGTAAGCCCTGGCCAGCACGTCCGGGTGACGCAGCAAGAAGTAGATGGCAAAAGAAAGCAGTCCGCTGGTGGTCTCGTGGCCGGCGATCAGAAAGGTCACGATGTTGAGGCGAATGACCAGGTCGTCGAGTTGCTCCCCCGACTCGCGGTCCACTCCTTCCAGCATACAGCTCAGCAGATCGACCTTCGAGCCTTTGTCGGGAGCCTTCTTGCGTTCCCGGACGATGTCGTCGACGTAACCGTTGATGAAACGGTTCGCCTGGGAGATCTTCTTTTGCTTGAAATAGAGCATCTTGTTGAGCGCAGCCGGACGCCGGGCGTTGTCCTGCATGCCATTGAGAAAGGTCATCATGGCCTCGACAAACGGGTGAGGCGTGTCGCGACGGAAGGAATCGAAACGGTGGTCAAAGCCACACAGTCCGATGGTGTCCAGGGTCAGGCGCGTCATGTCGTCGGGGACGTCCACCAGCATGCCGGAATCGGCCGCCTTCTCCCATTTCTCCATCAGCAGGCGGGCGATTTCCAGCATGGGCGGAGCGTATCGCTTCATGGCCGCATGCGAGAAATTGGGCATCAGAATATTGTGGGCTTTGCGCCAATTCGGCTCGTGGGTGTAGGCCGAAAACAAGCCGTCGCCGCTGACGGTGCGGATCTGCTTGAGGCCGGGACCAAAGCCCTTGTCGAATCGCCTGGTATCGCACAATTCATCGGCCAGCTCAAAGCTGCTGGCCACGATCAATGGGCCGCTCCCCAGGTTGAGCTGAAAAATCGGACCATACTCCCGGGCCAACTTCATCAGAGATTCCACCGGAGTGCCTTCCAGGCGCAACTCGGGCAAGTTGCCCAGCATAAAATGCCCGGGCGGCTGGGGAATGGGTACCTGTAGAGTCATTCGGCCCTCCAACTGCGATGTCGAGCGCAATTCTCGGCAGACTCCCCGGGCTCCCTCCGAATCAGTTGGCTTTGAATTTGGTGTCGGTCAGCTGGAGCTCCAGGTTTTGCTCGGGGACCTCGATTTTGACGACCTGGTTCTTGTCGTTGAGCAGAAAGGCCATGCCGGTCTCGGCTTCCAGGCGTTTCACCTCGATCTGCTCTTCTTCCGACACTTTCAGAGTCTCCGGCTCGCGAACTTCAAGCACGACCTCCAGACTCTTCATACTGTCGGGCACAAAAGTGTGGAAGGTGATCTTGTCGCCCACCTTGGGCTGCTTTTCCGGGGAGGCGTCCAGGGCCTGACCCAGGACCAACGCCCATTGCGTCAGGAAACGAGAGTCGGTGAAGTAGGTGCCATACGAGAAGGGTATCTCACGAGAAGTGGTTTTGCCCTCTGCCTCCTCTTTCTCCAACATGGCTGTGTCCTTCTTGAAGGAAAACCTCTGGTTCTGCAACTTGCCTTTGACGCCGTTGAGCGAAAAGGTCACGGGCAAACCATTGGGGTTGACCATCAACTCCGAGGTGGTGTCCACGGCCGTGCCGTCGCTACTTTTGGTGGTTGATTCGAAGCGGTAGAGGTCCTCATCGTCGGCCACGGTAATCTCCCGTACGGCCGCGATTTCCTGACCCACCTTCTTTCCTTTGCGCAAGATATCGTAGGTTCTCTCCTCGCCCACGCCCCAGGAGAGCTCGCGGTTGAAAAAAGCCACCCGGCGCGGAGCACGCGGGGCGTAATTGACAATTTTGACAGCCATGCTCTGAATGTCGCCCGAGTTCCAGAGGGCAATGTGGGCAGCACCAATCCGCCCGGCTTCCAGGGTGGTGGGGTCAAAGGCGGACCAGCCTTCGTTGGGTCCCAGCCAGATCTCGGTCCAGTGGTGAGGCACAAAAGTTCCTTCGCGGTAGAGCAGGCCGCCCACGGGACGAGCGGGCAGACCGGAGGCGCGGGCCAGAGCCACCAGCAGCAAGGCCTTGCTCTCTGGATTGCCGACGCCGGATTCCAGCGCGTAGCGAGCGGAGGGCAGCGAGACCCCTTCGTTGACCTGGGTGCAATAATTCATTAGCTTACGCGCGGCCGCAAAAGTACTGTCGGCCTTCCAGCTGAGCTCCAGGGCCTTGTTCTGCAGGGGGGGCCAGTCGGATTCCACGCCCGGGCCCGGTTTCAGGTTGGCGGCCACGTCGGCCGGTGGTTGCTCGTCTTTGCGGAAGGGATACTTGGTCTTGTGAGCCAGGTCGCTGGGCACGGAACGCACCACCACGCGGCCTTTCATGTGACCTTCGGAAATTTCGCCGGTGAAGTATTGGCGATAGCCAGCAATCTGGTGATCCACCAGATTGCCGCCGCGCAGACTGAGGTCGATATCCGCCTCCAGGTGGGTCAGCTTCTCCGGCTCCGGGAAAATCACGTTCGACGAGGCCATGCGGCGCGGCAACAGGTCCAGTGGCTTCATTTTTTCAACCTCGGCCAGCACACCAGGCCCCGAGCGGCGAATGACGACGCCACTGCCCACTTCGTCCACTTCCAGCAGTTCCATGCTTTTGGCCTCCACGCGCACGCGGGCCAGCATCGTGCCTTCCATATCGCTGATGGGATAGACCAGGGTGTTGTAGTCGACTTTATCCAGCTTCCACTTCTCTGCCTTGGGCGCATAAACGACGAGTTCGCCGCCACCCCGGAGAATGGGATCGTAGGCCTTGAGCGTGCCGCCCTTGACGGCGCTCCGCACCAGCAGCCAGTAGTGCTCAGGGAAGGTGTCGAGGTGTCCCCACAGGTTGTTAAAAAGCAACTTGGGCACTTCGCCCTCATAACTGTGAAAATGTTGCTGGGCGGCGGCGTTCTTGCCGGCCGTATTGGTCTGGGCCACCATGGTCTGCGAATACAGGCAGGTCACTTCAAACTTGCCGCCACCAGCCGTCTGCTGTGCCTGGAAGTAGGTAGGAGCCAGCGTCTTGGTGTCCACCATCAGCTTGCTCTCGAAGTGGGAGTCATCTTTCGAACCCACTCCCAACTTGAGGCGCGAGTGCGATTTAAGAATCCAGCTGGATTCTCCCCCCAGCGTCATACGGCCCGACACTTCAAAGACGGAGTAGCCGACCAGACGATGGTCATACTCGACGCGGAAGATGGCCTTTCGCTTGGGTACGAGGTTGGCGTCCACAATGGGCGGACCCGGAGGGATTGGCAGAGGCACGGGAGGAGGCGTGGCCTGCTGTTCCTTGTTCTTATCCTCCCAGGCCGGCGGCTCGCCGACCGGGTCCTTGTCCTCCGGGCGCATTTCTTCGCCGGGAATCTCGGGCAACTGCAGGGGGGGCAAATCTTTTTTAGGCGCCGGCAGCGGCGGCAGGGTGGAATTGGTGGTGGTATTTCCCGCGGCGGGCTGAGACCAACCGGCGCCGTGCAACATCCCGCCCAAAAGGGTGATGGCAACCATGGACCTGAGGCTAGACTTCATTCCCACTCCAACTCGATTACTGACCTCGCAAGCGTCGCAAACACGCCTCGGGCTCTTCCGTACGGACCAATGTTTCCCCAATCAGGAACGCGTCAACCTCGGGAAAGAGGGCGAGCTGCTCAGAATTTTCAAAACCGGACTCGGAAACTTTCACGGACTCGTCAGGAAGAATCGGTAACAGCCGACGGGTCACATCGAGTTCCACCCGAAAGCTCTCCAGGTCGCGATTGTTGATCCCAATCAGAGCGGGTTGCAGAGGAGCCACCATGCGGGCCTCTTCTTCGCTATGCACCTCGACCAGCGCATCCAATCCATACTGCTGACACAGCTCCAGCATGCGCGCCAGGCGAGGGCTGGGCAGAGCAGCCGCGATCAGCAGCACAGCGTCCGCCCCCCAGCAGCGAGACTGGGGTATCTCCCAGTCGTGGAGCAGGAAATCCTTGCGGATGACGGGCAGCGAACAGGCCGCGCGGGCCGCCTGCAGGTCCTTGGCACAGCCCTTGAAGTAGGCTTCTTCGGTGAGCACGGACATGGCCACAGCCCCGCCCGATTCGTAAGCGCGCGCTTGAACCACGGGATCCAACCCGCCGCTGAGCAGTCCCTTGGAGGGAGACGCTCGCTTGAACTCGGCGATGATGCGCGGCCAGGGGCCGCCGCGCAGAGCGCGCGCGAAGTGTCGTGTGGGTGGCGCGGCCAGGGCCTCTGCCTGCCAGCGGGCCAGCTGGTCCGCTTCAGGAAGGGGCATTTGACGCCGCAACGCAAGAATTTTATCGAGAAACACCAGGGCACGCGGTTCGTTTGCTGGCGAGGAAGTCCTGTGCCCACTGAGAAGGGCCCAGCATGGTTCGCTTAGTGCAAAATCAGCAGGAGCGCCAAGAGTCTCTGGACATTCGGCAGCGAGTCTTCGTCGAAGAGCAGGGGGTGCCGGCCGACCTCGAGAGAGATTCTCAGGATGGTGAGGCCTTGCATTGGCTGGGCTGGCGCGAGGGTCGAGTGGCCGGCACCGCCCGCCTGGTGCGTTATGGCGGGCAAAGCGCCAAGGTCGGACGGGTGGCCGTCCTGCCGGAATGGCGCTCCTCGGGCCTGGGACGAGAGCTGATGGAGGCGATTCACGGCTGGGTCAAGGATCAGCCCCTTCAACAAATCGTCCTGGACGCCCAGGTAACGGTGATTCCCTTCTACGAAAAACTGGGCTATCAAGCCGAAGGCGATATCTTCGAAGAAGCCGGCATTCTACATCAGCGGATGGTGCGGTGGCTGGCCTAGAACCTCAGTCCCTGGAAGGTGAAGATGTATCCGACCGCATCCGCGTGACCAAACTGCGGGCGATCGGCTGGATTGGCTACGTCTATCAGGGGGAAATGCTCTCGCTGGGCCGTCCGGTGGCCAGTTGCGCGGTCAAGCTGATCCATCCGCGCCCGATGTGCTCCCCCGAAACGCTGCTTCAGGACCTGCGCGAGCAAGCCCGCTTTGTCCATCCGCACTTGCTGGCCCTGCAGAACTCCGGGCTGGTGCGCGAAGGCGTGGCCCGCGACTGGATCTACCTGAGCACCGAGCTGGCCGACTACTCCATTCAAGATTTGCTGACCCGTGGTTCCATCCTCACGCCCACCCAGGTGCGCGAGTTCCTGGTGCAACTGCTGGAAGCGCTGCGCTATCTGCACGCCCAGGGCATTGTGCACGGGGAAATTCGCCCGCCCAACGTGCTTTCCACCACCACCGGCTGGCGTTTGAGCGGCCTGGAATACCGTGGAACCCTGAGCCGGCGCCTGGAAGAGCTGGGCTACAACCAGAATCACTTCGTTTTCCGCGCTCCCGAGGCGCAGGAACGAGGAGCTGACCACAGCTCGGCCGACATCTGGTCGCTGGCCGTGGTGGCCCACGCCGCCCTGACCGGGCGCCTGCCCTTTGACGAAGAAGAATCGCGCGACCGCTCCGACCTGCTCTGGCGCATCGTCAACCAGGATCCCCAGTTCGAACATCTGGAGGAGCCGTTCGACCGGCTCATGACCCACTGCCTGGTACGCGAACCACGCTTGCGCTGGACGGCCGAGCAGGCGCTGGCCTGCCTTTCGGGCCGGCCCGTGCTGGAAACCTATTTTGAGCAGATCCGCCCCAGCGGCTACGAATCACCGCCCCCCCCCGAGCCCGATCCCGAGCCTCTGGTCGCCTCCGCCCCTCCCCCGCCCCCCAGCAGCAGTCCCTTGTATGTCGGGCTATGCGTGGCCCTTCTGCTGGTGGGCTTGTTCATAGGCAAGTTCCTGCTGCCCCCTCCCCCCAAAAAGGTCTTGCAAGTCAATCTAAACGACCTGGTGAATCAGGAATACACCGTCGCTCACCTGGACGAGCGCGGGCGAATGACCACCCAACCAGCCATCGCACCCGTACTCAGCGAAGACCTGGGCGAAGGCCTCCGCCTCGATCTGGTTCAGATCCCCGGCGCCGATTTTGAGCAGGGAGCCTCGGACGGCGAAGTCCATCGGGAGCTGGACGAATCGCCGCGCCATCCGGTGCGCATCAGTAACTTCTACATCGGCCGATTTGAAGTAACCCAGGCCCAGTGGGCACTGGCCCTGCGGATGCCCTCGGAAGGGCGCACTTTATCGATGAACCCCTGGACCAAGGCGGGCTCCGACCTGCCGGTGCACACCGTCACCTGGGACGAGGCCAATGAATTTTGCCGGCGCCTGACCCGATATACCGGGCGAGTCCACCGTCTGCCCACCGAAGCCGAGTGGGAGTACACCTGCCGCGGCGGACCCGTAGACACGCCCTTCCATTACGGCCCCGTGCTCACCGACGAGGTGGCCAATTTTAATCCCGACCCGCCCTTTACGCAGTCCATTCCCATGGGCATGAATCGCAATGAAGTCGTAAGCGTCGAAACCTATCCTTATGCCAGCCATTTTGGGCTGTATCAGATGCACGGCAACGCCAAGGAGTGGTGCCTGGACTTCTATGGCCCCTATTCTAAGGATTTCCAGGACAATCCGCGTGGGCCCAAGAGCGGGGAGGAAAAAGTGTTGCGTGGGGGCGGATTCCGCAGCCCGGCCTCCAATTGCCGGACTTCCGCTCGCAGCCATGAGCAGCCCAACCGTTCCGGTTTGGACACGGGCTTCCGGGTGGTCATTCCCGAGGTCGTCAGCGGCAGTGAATAAGTTCGATCTGGTCGTGCTCGATCTGGACGGAACCCTGCTCGACCCCGATCGGGAGGCGCCCGTGCGGCCCGCCGTCAAGGCCGCCGTGGCCGAAACGCTGGAGCGAGGCGTGGGCATCACCTTCGCCACCGGCAGAACCTGGAACTACGCACGCCGGCGTATCGAAGAACTGGGGCTGACCCTGCCCATGGTTTCCAGTCACGGCGCCACCCTGGTGGCGGCCGATGGAACGGTGCTCAGCGAGCAGCGCCTGGACGATGCGCTGGCCCAGGACCTGGCCGCGCGCGCCCGCCAACTGCAAGAGGTCTTTTGCTTTTACTACCGTCACCGCCACTCCGGACAGCTGGTGATTCGCCAGAACCGGGCCCTGGAGGCCATGGACATCTACCATCACTTGCTGGGCCCAGAGACTCGCGTGGACGAAGACCTGGCAGCCTACCTGGCCGAGCACCAGGTGCTGAAGTTCGTTGTCTTTGATGACCACAGCCAGGCCACCAAGCGCTGGGGAGATTGGGCCGGTCCGCTGGCCCACGTCAGCCGCACCCACCATCTGTTAGTCGAGGGCACCGCTCCGGGCATCGACAAAGGAGTGGGAGTGCGGCGCCTGCTTGAGCACCTGAAGCTGCACCCGACCCGGGTGCTGGCGGTCGGCGACAACTTCAACGACCTGCCCATGTTCCAGGTGGCGGGCACCAGCGTCGCCATGGGCCAATCCCCCCTCCCCGTCCGCCAGGCGGCCGACTGGGTCGCGCCCAGCTTCGAGGAAGACGGCGTCGCCGCCGCGCTGCGCCACTTCATCCTGGAGCCAGCCTCAACGGAGAGGGACAGCGATTGAGCATCCGGCAATCGGGGTGCGTAACGTCGATGGGGGCTGGTTCTGCTGGCGCTGGTTGGGCGCTGGCGTGGCGGCGTAGTTCGGCCACCGCTTCGGCAAACGACAGCCTGGCGTGCTCTTGCAGAAACGTGAGATGGTCGCCGGCTTTGCCGCAGCCGAAGCACTTGTAGAGGCCCTTCACCCTCGAGCTTCCATCAGCATAACTTTTGCCTCCGGGGGTGGTGTCCCCGTGGTAAATGGGAGTGATGGGGCCATCTGAGCCTCCTTAAAGTCAATCGTAAGGACATTGGAGAAAATTTTGACGACTCTTTGAGGTCTTCGATGTTTGAGCAAAGGCTTAGTTAGTGCTAGAATTAGCTCATGTCACTTGGCGCTCGCATCGTTTCGCACAGGAAGAAAGAGATCAGGCTCTCAAGGTGTTGCTACGCGACATGGTTGCCAGCCATCAAGTCACGCAAGTGACCACCCGCCACCTTAATTTCGCAAGTTAGGCCTGTCCTGCGCCTCGACGACCCAGCCAGAAAGGACGAATTCGACAATGACTGCAAAAAACGCCATCCTGGACTTCGTTCAGAAACTGCCCGACGACAGCAGCTGGGACGATATCGAGGAACAGGTTCATCTCCTTCGTAAGGTTCAAGAGGGCGAAGAGGCCATCCGCAACGGCCAGACCTGCAGTCACGAAGAGGCACAAGCCTACTTGCTAAAATGCCTCGGGAAATAGTCTGGGCCAAGCCTGCACTGGAGGAACTGGGGGAAGAGCTGGCCTATATTCGATACGCTGACCCCGAAGCTGCTCAGGCTCTCTACGACGAAATCATGAGGCAGCTCAGCCTGGTACTGGAACAGCCAGAACTTGGAACCCAGCTCCACTTGCAAAAGCAGCTCCTCCGGGTTCTCGTGCCCCACAAAACCTTCAAGCTGCTCTACCGCGTCGAGCCGGACTCTATCCACGTCGTCGCCTTTTTGCACACACGCCGAAACCTGAAGCGAGCTTTCAAGTCTCGAACGCGCTGACAAGTTGGCCGGCCGGAGCCCGCACAAGACTGAGTCTCTGGTTTGCCGCTCCGCTTAGTCGATACGCTGGACCGGATGCAAACCAGAAGCACGGCCTTTTTCATATACAGAAACCGAGCCCAGCAGCGCACCAGCGAGACCCATTTGGCCCAGTAGAAACGGCTGAACTGGCTTAAGAAACGCTCGATGAGAGCCGACGGAAACTCCGTAAAACCAAAGCCTTGCTCGGCCTGATATCTTAAAAAGCGGTCCAGGCGGATCTGCTCGGAACGCCAGCTCTTCAGTCTCAGGGAGCGCCCATTCACAAAATCCCAGTAAAGTTCTTGGGCCCGGGCAGGCCAGCTAACCGGCGGGCTGAGAGTCGTCTTTCTCACGCGGATGGCATTTCTTGAGGGTTCTCTTGAGGTCGGTCAGGTCTACGCGGGTGTAAATGGCGGTGGTGCTCAGCTCGGAGTGGCCAAGCAAGGTCTGGATACAGCGCAGGTCAGCGCCGCCGCGCAAAAGATGAGTCGCACATGTGTGGCGAAACAGGTGCAGATTGACTTTCTTCTTGATCCGGGCCTGTTTGGCGTAGTCGCGAATCACCGGCATGATCTCGTCCACGCTCAGACGGCCGCCGTGGCTGGCAGACACAAAGAGCGCCTGGTGGTCTCCTTTGGCCAGGATGGGCCGGGATTCCGCGAGATAGCGCTGCAGGGCTTCAGTGGCCGCTTTTCCCAGCGGCACCACCCGTTCTTTGCTGCCTTTGCCCATCACATAAAGCATGGACTCGCTCAGACGCAGGTCGGGGAGATTCAGGCCCAGTAGCTCGGCCCGACGCACACCGGTGCTGTAAAGCACTTCCAGCACAGCCAGGTCACGAATGCCGCTGGGGCTGTGGCGCGGCACCACCGCCAATAATCGGGCCACCTCCGGCACGCTCAGAATGTTCCGCGGCAAGCGCCTGGTCTTGCGGCTATTTTCCAGTTCCAGCGCCGGATTCCCAAGAAGTCGGCCCGCCTTCTTAAGATATCGTGGGCCAGGGCGGTGTTGCGGCCGCCGGCGGTCATGGTCCTGGCCTGGGCCCGCCGGTTTTGGATGGCCGGGCGCAGCATCAGGTGCATCTGGTAGCGCTCCAGGGCCGAGGTGGTGAGATCTCCCGGCGTTTTCAGGTCGTCCTGGGTTTCCACCCAGGCCACAAAGAGCAACAATCCCCCGCAGTAGCTATGAATGGTGCGCTCCGCGTAGCTGCGACGCCTTAGATCCACTCCAAAATCTTGCACCCACTGGCGCAACGTCTCGTGTAGGGCTCTCAAAACGGCCCCCGGCCCACGTTTGTTCTTGTTCGTACAAGACAAACCTGAGCTTTTTCTTCGCCAAGGAACGTATGAAATTGTAAACTGGTGGGGGTGGGTGTCCTTTTGTTCAAACGAACAAACTGGCCAAAGCCGCATAAAATCAGCGTTCGGCGAAAGCCAGTTGGATCAAAAGTCTGATCAAGCGTGATCAAGTTGATCAATCCCAGACTTTCTCGAGTTCGTCGGGGGGAATCAGGCCGGTGGTAGCCCGGGAACTGGCTCCGCCCACTGCCAGGTGAAAGCTGTAGCGATTGTTGGCGCCCTTGTTGACTTCCAAAAACTCCAGCTCCACCAACTCTTCGAGCGCCTCACGTGTGCGCCGATCGGGCCATTGCAAGGTTTCTCGAAGTTCTCGCCGGCTCAGGCCCTCCTTGGGTCTCGTGCGCTCGACATAAGAAAGAAGCTCGCGGGCCCAGCGGGTCAGCTCGTCCATCGACTGCGTCAGCACGCGACTGGCCAGAAAGTAGGCCCAGCGGTAGTCCGAAACGCTGGCCTCGATGTATTCGCGGCCCTGATGCTGCTTGCGCGGGCGCTGATGCTGGTGCAAAAAGGCCAGCACCTCGATCAGGTGCAAAAACCGGTCGTGGTCGCGCCGGGCCCGCAGCCAGTTGTCCGGAAACGTGAGTTGATCGACGTAGGGAATCACCACGGCCACTTTTCAAGCAGCCTCTGGGCGCAGTGGTGCCGTTCCACGATTTTCTCGCGATTGTCCGGGCCCTCTAAACGCTCGATGGTTTTCAAGATTTTCTGGCACTGGTCTCCAGCTTTGCCGCAGCCGAAGCATTTTTAGAGGCCTTTCTTCGGGTCTACCGACAATGAAGGCGTCTTCTCGTCGTAAAAAGGGCACAGTGCCTTGAATCCTCGTCCCTGTTTTCGGACCTCCACGCCGCACTGCTGAAATAGAGAGACCAGGTCGACGCAGGCTTTGAGGTTGTCCAGATCCTGGCGGTCGATGGTGGGCGTCACAGCCAATCCATCTCCTGAAACAACTCAGCCAGTTCTTTGCGCTGGAAGTCCACGAAATAGGCGTAGTTGCGCAGCACAGAAAAGGTCTGGGTGAGTTCGTGGGCCAGGGCGCCGGATGACGTCAAGCAGCAGCTCTTCCAGCCGCACTCAAGCTTCTATCAGCACAACTTTTGCCTACGGGCGTAGTCCTCGAGTCGCTCCCAGAAGGCGAACTGGCCGGCCATATGGCTCAGAAAACGCTCGATCAGAGCGCGCAGCTCCTCGACCTGGTCGGCGGGCACCCGGCGGCGCTCCAGCTCGTCACAGAGTTTATAGAGGCGGTCGGCGGGCCTGGCGAGGGGTATCGTCGTCGATTTTGGCTGCCATTATGCAGTAGTCACAAAACCAAAATTTTTCATGACCTATTTGTAGTCTGAATGCATGACTAATTCAACAACGACACCAGTAGTCCGCAGCGCAGACCTTGATGTGATGGGGCTAAACCCTTAAAATGGCAGAATGACTACTGGACAAAAGATTCGCAAGCTCCGTAAGGCAAAAGACTGGACTCAGGGGCAGCTGGCCGAGGCCATGGGGATGAACTACTACAACGTCAATCGCTACGAGCTCGACCGCGTGAAGCCAAGAGCCAAGCTTTTGCAGAAGTTTGCAGATGCTCTGGAAGTTGGCGTGGAAGAGCTTGAGTCAGATCCCTCCGCCGAGGAGTCGCAGGTCTTCAAGGACCAAGAACTCTTTCGCCAGATGAAGGCACTTGATCGCCTGAACGAAGCCGACCGGAACGCCCTGAAGAGAATCATTCAGGCGGTCATTGTGAACAACCAGGTCCAGAATTTGACCCGGCCCGCGTAGCGAAGGGAGCTCAGTCATGACTGCTAAACAGCGTATCATCGCTTACATCTCTGGCCTTCCTGACTCGCTAAGCGAGGAAGAGATTGAGGAACACTTGCGAGCGCACCACAAAATTCAGGCGGGCATTCAGTCCGCCAAAGATGGACCTCTCGTTGATAACGAGGCCCTGCCTGAACTGATGGATCAGTGGCTCGACGAAGAGTAGCCTGGGCGCCAATTGCGCTCGCAGACCTTAAGCAAGTCGTCCAGTTCATCGGCCGCAACGACCGGGACTTCGCCAAAGAGTTTGGTAAACGAGTTCATCAACAGGCCCGCAAACTGGCCAACTTTCCCGAAGCTGCTCGTCTCGTTCCTGAGGCAGAGGACCCCACGTGCCGAGAGGTATTTGTCGGAAACTACCGCTTGATTTACCTGGTTGCAGCTGAAAGAGTCACCATTGTCGCTTTCTTCCAAGGCGGCCGCCAAATCAAGCGCAAGCTTCGACAATCGGGCCGGGAGCACCAGAGCTGACAGCCGGCCAGGTTAAGTGGCCGGCCTTCGGCCGGAATCTACAAAAGATCGGGCGCAACAACGTACCTCGAGGGCTGAGTGCCCTGGCAGCGCGCCCTTCTGATCAAAAGGCTACGCTTCGCTCGCCCTTCGGGGCGCGCTGCCAGGAACAGAGAAATCCGCGCCTCGAGGGCTTTTTAGGGGGGTGGCCCGGCGGCCACCGTGAGGTGTCGGCAGTTTACCCTAGGAGTCCATGAGTTCAAGCAGGGCGGAGGCTACGTTCTGGGCGACCGGGATGAAGTGGCTCAGGTGGTAGTATTCGTCGGCGACGTGGGGGTTGGCGCCGCCGCCGGGGCCGTATAGACAGGCTTCAGCCAGGCTGCCATCGGCTTTGCGCAGGTTCCGCAGGTCGCAATGGCCGGTCACGGCCTGGATGCGGAACTCCATTTCGCCGGCCCGCAGGCGGTCCACCTGGGCCCGGATGCACTCGGCCGGGCGGTTCGGGCGCTGGCTGTGGGGAGGGGTGCACAGTGCTCCCACCCGGAAATCTCCCAGATGCTCTCGGGCCACCGCGGCGATGCTTTCAGGAGTCCAGGGCGGCGGGAAGCCCATCTGCAAAGAAACGTGGGCTCGCTCGGGCACCGAGCCGGCCCAACTGCCGCTGTGAAATTCCCCAATGCTGAGAAAGAAAGGGTTGTCAATCTCCAGCCAGCGGCCCGTTTGACGATTTCGCTCGTCCACCCAGGCTCGCAAGGCAGCGATGCGCTGAAAAGCCACCTCGATCGGGTTGACGGCCCGCGCCCAGGAACAAGAAGGCGCAGCCACCCCCGGCACTTCCAGGTGGATCCACAACTGGCCCAGGTGAGAATCGATAGCCCGAAACGGCCAGCTGCCATCCAGCACGATGGCATAATCGGTCCAAAAGCCTGCCTGCATACAGGCCAGGGAACCGTTGCCGGAATCTTCGTCCTCGATCACGCTGGCAAAAAGCAGGTCGGGAGCGTGATTCACCTCTTGGAGGACTTCGGCCAGCAGCATCATCATGGCTAAACCGGCTTTATCGTCCAGGGAGCCCCGACCGTACAACCGGTCCCCATCGACCACCGCTGCGTAGGGTGGATGGGTCCAGGCCTCCGCATCGGTGATAGGAGCCGTGTCCACATGGGCGTTGAGCATCACCCGCCCCCGCCCCCGACCCGGCAACACGCCTACCAGATTGGGCCGGTCACCGTATTCGCGACCGGTATCGTGAAAAGGCGCTTCCCTGGCGCAAAAAACCGGGCGGGGGCTGAGAGCAAGCGACCGCATCCGCTCGCGCACGATTTCCTGACAGGCCTGTTCCTGCCCGGTCGGACTGGGACAACGAACCAGAACCTTCAGCCACTCCAGATAGTTGTGGGCGCGTTGTTCTATGAGAACATGCAGCTTTTTCTCGTTTGTCAAGATCCAAATCGTCCTCTGCAGGGAGGTAGGCGGGCGCGAGCGCGGAAGCCAAAATGATGTCTTCAATATCGCAACCATCCCGGCCCTTTCGCGTTCTGTTGGTTTGGCCCAAATTCCCGCCCAGTTTCTGGTCCTGGCAGGCAACTGTCGAGGCGGTCGGCCGCAAAGCGACCATGCCTCCCCTCGGCCTGATCACGGTCGCCGCTATGTGTCCCAAGCATTGGGACCTCCGCCTCATCGACGAGGCGGATCGGCCCGTCACCGACAAAGACCTGGCCTGGTGTGATCTGCTGATGATCAGCTCGATGGAAATCCAGCGCGAAGCCGTGGCCACCTTGCTCCACCGCGCCCGCGACGCCGGCAAACGCACCTGCATCGGCGGTCCGTATGCCGCCAGCCACACTCCGGAATTGTCTTTGATCTGCGACCACGTCGTCTCGGGCGAGGTCGAGGAGCACTTCGAAGACCTGGCCCGCGCTCTGGAAGCCGGCACGGCCGAACCGGTCTATGTTTACACCGACAAGCCCGACGTCACCAGGACCCCCAAGCCGCGCTACGACCTGCTCAACATGAACGCCTACACGGCCATGGCGGTGCAGTTCTCGCGCGGTTGCCCTTTCCAATGCGAATTTTGCGACATTATCGTGCTCTACGGGCGCAAGCCGCGTACCAAGCCGCCCGACCAGTTGATTTCCGAACTGGACTCCATGCGCGCGGCCGGCTGGAAAGGCGAAGTCTTCCTGGTCGACGATAATTTCATTGGCAACCATGCGCGCGCCAAAGAACTGTGCGTGGCCCTCAAAGCCTGGCAGGAAAAGCACGGCTATCCCATTTCGTTCTACACGGAAGCTTCCGTCAACCTGGCCCAACGGCAAGATCTCATGGACGCGATGGTGGACGCCAACTTCCAGTATCTCTTCCTGGGCATCGAAACACCCTCCGATGAGGGACTCAAGGAAACCCACAAGTTCCAGAACATGAAGCAAAGCCTGGTCGAATCCGTCCACACTTTGCTAAAAAGCGGCCTTTGGGTCATGGGCGGCTTCATCGTTGGCTTCGACAGCGACGACGAGACAATTTTCCGCCGCCAGCAGGTGTTTATTGAAGAAGCGGCCATCCCCTGGGCCATGGTGGGAATGCTGCAGGCTCTGCGCCACACCGCTTTACACCACCGCCTCAAGGCCGAGGGTCGCCTCTACGAAAACAGCACCACCGGCGACAACCTCAGCGTGCCCAATTTCCGCACCACCCTGCCTCGCAGCATCCTGGTGAAGGGTTATTGCGACCTGCTACAGAGCCTCTATTCCCCCGAAGCATACTTCACCCGAACCCTGCGCTCCCTGGAAATCTGGAAGACGCGCAAACCGCAGGCGCCCGCCAAGCTGAGCTGGGATCTCAAGATCAAGGGCTTTTTCGGCGGTCTCTGGCACCTCGGCGTTAAGAGCCACTACAAACTGCCGTTTTGGAAGGCTCTGGCCACCATCGTGACGCGGCACTGGCGTGAGCCAGTGAAAGTGGTGCACGGATTTTCCATCCTGCTGGCCGGACGCCACATGGTCAACTACACCGAGTTCCTGACGGCCCGTTATCGCCAGCTCGACCCGGCTCTTCTGGAAGATCCCCTGCCGGTTACTGCCGCAGTCTAACCACCTTCCCGTTGTCGATGTCGAAGGCGTCGATTTCCAAATCCCACCAGCGGTGCATGTCCAGGTTGTCCAGCGTCACGCGAGTGACGCGGGAAGCCAGGATCACCTTCCCTTTGGGAATGCGCCGGGCCAACTGAAGCTCCAGACGCTCCCGCAGCGAGCGCTGCCATTCGCCCACCTGGCCGCGCGGCAAGCGCATCCAGCGCATGTCCAGCAGGTAGCTCTGCAGCAGCAAGCCACGCATGCCCGGCGGATAGGCGTTGGCAAGCGGCTTGCCGTCCAGCGTGGCTCGGTCTTGCACCACAAAATTGAAGCGGTCGATCCAGTCAAAAAGGTGATATTCCTGAGACATGCCCAGTGACCACTGCAGGGCAAAACCTAGACCGTAGGCTTCTCCCAGGCCCGGCACCCCTTCACTCATGGCCAGGGCAATACAGGCCACCACCGTAGCCGCATAGCGAGTCGCCAGGCGACGCGCCACCAGTAGCGAGGAGCGGGCCCAGCCAAAATAAAGAGCCAGATCCTCACGCAAGGCAATCACCCAGCAAAACAGCCAGCACAGGTTGGCGTAATTCACGCCGATGGTGGAGATGATGCCCAGATGAAGCCCGCAAGCGCCCAGCAGTCCCAACAAACGGAGCTTGTGGCCTGGCTTGAGCAGAAACACAAGCGGCAGACTACATTCCAGCAGTAAAGCCCCGTAGTTGAGCACTTTCAACGCAGGCAGGGCGGAGACTCCCCACCAACCATGGGTGCGGCTGATATTGAGCTGGAGGGCGACGTAGAGAGCCGCCCCTTTGAGCCAGTAGCTGGAACCCAACTTGGACAAGCCGGTCACCCAGTAAGACAAGCACAGGTTGACCACAAAAACTTTGCAGACACCCCCAGGAACGCACTGTTTCTTCCAGGCGATCCAATCCCACGGGCGCTTCCACCAGATTAGCGTGGTGCCGGTGGGCAACAGCATGCACCAGAATAGCCCCAGATGGATGGAACTGTCGTCCAGGTAGCCGACCGGAAAGTTCCAGCGGAAATGCGAGGTGGCCACCAGCCAGGCCCAAAAAGCGCAGATCCGGGGCCGCCAACCCAAAAAGACGCCGGCGCAGGCCACCCAGGCGCTCAAGAAAAGCAGGTAAAGGAAGCCTTCCGGCATCCAGGGCTGATACAAGCTGAGACGCGTAAACCAGAAGATCTTGCGAATCAGGTTGTGATCGAGGTAGCCGTCGGGCGCCGTATAGAGATCCCACTCGCCGTGCAGCCCCCAAAAGTAAATCAGGGCCATCAGTCCGATCACGGTCCGATAGATATCGACTGGCAGGGCGGGGGTTTCCCTTTCCATTTTGCGAGCTTTGCAGAGCCGCGGAGAAGATCCTGGATAAGCTTGCGGCGAAATGGAGCCCGAGGTAGAATTCTACCTTGAGAGGTAGAGTGTATGGGGATGAATATCAAAGACGAGCGGGCGCATCAATGGGCCCGCAAACTGGCTTCGATCACCGGCGAAAGCCTGACCGAGGCAGTGGCTGTGGCAATCCGAGAACGCCTGGAGAGACTGGAGGCGCCCCCACGTCTTTCGATTTCGGAGCGCCTCAAGAAAATTGGCGAAGAATGCGCCCCAATCTTACAAAATATTCCCGACCACGCCTCGTTGCTCTACGGTGAGGACGGGCTGCCCCAATGATCCTCGACACCTCAGCGGTCGTCGCACTGCTGCGCAATGAGCCCGAGGCCGCCCAGTTTCGAAAGCTCGTAGAGGAGAGCCGGCAATGCGGAATCTCGGCAGCCAGTTATGTTGAGGCATCTTGTGTGGTGGACGCAGCCCGCAATCCCCTGGCCAGCCGCCGGCTTGACGAACTACTTCAAGACGCATCGTGTCAAATTGAGCCGGTCACCGAGCGGCAAGCCCGCATCGCCCGAGAAGCTTATAGAGACTACGGAAAAGGAAGTGGCCATCCAGCCCAACTGAACTTCGGAGACTGCTTCGCCTACGCGCTCGCAAAGGAGCTGAACCGCCCACTTCTGTTCAAAGGGGGCGACTTCGGCCACACGGATGTGACAGCGGCTAACTGACTTCGCGCTCGCCTTTGTCCTCGTCGGCCTCCAGCATGACCGCCACCACCATATCGCTCATCACATTCACGCCGGTGCGGGCGCGACCGATCAGCCAGTCCACGGGCATGATCAGGGGGATGATGCCGGTGACCACCGCCGGCGGCAGCCCGGAGGAACCCAGCACCAACGGCAGCACGATGAGACCGGCCTCCGGAACTCCAGCCATGCCCACGCTGGCCATAATCGAAGCGGCCACAATGCCCAATTGCGGGGAAAACCCCAGGTCGGTGCTCAGGGCCTGAGCCAGGAAAACGGCCGTCATCACCTCATAGATGGTGATGCCGTCGTTGTTGAGGTTGGTGCCAACGCAGGCGGCGAGGCGCGAAGAGGATTCGGAAACGCCCAGTTTCTCGGTCAAACACTTCAGGGTCACGGGCACGGTAGCCAGACTACTGTTGCACGACAAACCGGTGAGAGCGGCGTCAGAACAGCCCAGCAAATACTCCCGCGGCGTGCGTCTGCCCCAGGCCCAGGCGATGAAAGGGTAATAAATCAGAGCGTGGATGGCCATGGCCAGCAGTAAGATGCCCACGTAGGGAAAAAGCAGCTTGAGCACGGCCAGCCCGTTGCGACCGACCGCGTCGGCTGTGGCGCCCAAGACCGCATAGGGCGCCAGCGCCACCACCCACTCGAGAATCTGCACCAGCACTCGAAATCCAGCATTGGCCGCGCCCACCAGTGTCCTCACGCCCGGATCATCGGGAGTTTGCTGCTGCAAGCGACGCAGGGCCGCCCCCAGCAGCACGCCGGCCAGCACGATACTGATAATGGTGTTCTTGAGCAGAGGCTCCACAAAGGACTCCGGCACGTATCCGGCCAGATTATCGATGGGATCCAGACTGACATCGGTCACCTGACGGAGTTCCTGGTGGGGCACTTCGGCCAGCATCTTGTCCAGCTGCCCTCGCCAAAGGTTGCCTGGATGGACCACATTCATGAGCGCCAGGCCAATCATGCAGGCGACGGCGGCGTTGACTGCGCAGGCCCGAATCAACCTCAGTCCCTGCTGGAGGGTGAACTGGGTGCGCACAAAAGCGTCGATGATGGCGACTAAGATAAGCGGCGCGGCCAGAGCTTTGAGCAGCTTGATGACCAGCATGCCGAGCTTGCCCAGCTGCTCGTTCCCCATTCCCAGCAAGTAGGGCTCTTTGCCGAAAGCCACCCCCAAAGCGGCGCCGCAGGCCGCACCGAGCACGACCTGGACAGAGAGGGGCATCTTTCTCCTGGGGTTTGACAAGGGCACATCTGTTCGCAAGTGGCCGGCCATTCCCTCGTGGAAGTTCCATCCCGAGCAATCTATATAAAGGAAACCTCAAGGCGGACACAGTAATCTGGCCCGGTGAGTTCGACGACGGATCATCCCGAGTCGGTTCCGCCCGATAAAGACTCGGATACTTCCGAGGCAAGCGCGACCGAAAACATCCCCACCTCTACCGACAGCCCGCCTGAGGCGGCAGAGAAGGCCTCGCCACCGCCGGTGGTGCAGCCCCTCGCCCAGGTCGTGAAGGTGGAGGATACACCCCCTTCCGACACGGACCAGCTGGAACCGGCCAAGACAACAGCCCACGGTCACGGCCACGACGGTCTGCTGACTCTGGCCATTGGTGCGCTGGGCGTCGTCTTCGGTGACATCGGCACCAGCCCGCTTTACGCCGTTCGGGAAGCCTTCTCTCATCACATGGAAGTGAATCCGGCCAACGTCTACGGCGTGCTCTCGCTGATTTTTTGGGCGCTGGTCATCGTGATTTGCACGAAATATCTGGGCTTCGTAATGAGGGCCGACCTGCACGGAGAAGGCGGCGTGCTGGCCCTGACGGTACAGGTGGCCAACTCGGCCGCTTCCAAGCTACGAGCTTACCCTCTGTTCGTGGCCCTGGGGCTGTTCGGCACTTCCCTGCTCTACGGAGACGGGATGATCACCCCGGCCATCTCAGTACTTTCGGCCGTGGAGGGCCTGGAGCTGCTAAACCACGACCTGGGCAACTACGTCGTCCCGATCACCATTGTCATCTTGATTATTCTCTTCTCGGCCCAGAAATACGGGACCGAGGCCGTGGGTCGGGTCTTCGGCCCGATCATGTTGGTCTGGTTCAGCGT
>JALHOV010000025.1 GCA_022842865.1 Vulcanimicrobiota bacterium
CGTTCGGCCCCCGGGGGCTACCATGGGAAAAGGGACCGGGCGGCCTCGCCCGGTCCCATCAAGGTTTACTCTTCGATGGGTGTTTTGAAATCGGCCATGGCCTGGCGAATGGTACTGTAGCTAAAACCTCGACTTTGCAGTCGTGTCGCCACTTTAGCGGGGTCAATGCCACGCTCCAGCCACCGCTCGGCAAGCTGTCGGCAACTGAGATTCTCGTCCAACGCCTCTCCCCCGGGAAGTCCGCGGCGATACTCTTCCTGACGCAATCGCTTCTGGCTCCAGCCGACCCGCTGGCCTTTTTCAGCCAGCAGCCCGCCCAGACGCGTGTCATCTACGAAGTGACGTTGCTGGCACGCGATAAGAGCCGCCTCGGCCAGCTCCGGTGGGCAGCCTTTGCCTAGCAAGTATGCCAGGGCATCGCGGCTGCTCAATTCGGAGCGGACCAGGCGTTCCAGAAGTTTCGAGAAGGCCCGCGGTGCCGTCCATTCGATCTCAGATCGAGGGGCACGACCTCGCATGATTTCAGGCCTCTACTTCGACTTTGGGGACTTCGCCGTTGCGAGCGGAGCGGTCCATTCCGGAGATGGAACGCACCTGACGCTCGATCTGATCGGCTACCTCCGGGTGCTCCTCAAGGAAGGTTCGCGCATTGTCGCGTCCCTGGCCCAGTCGGGTGTCCCCATAGGAGAACCAGGTGCCGGATTTGGTGAGCACATTCGTCTCGACACCGACGTCGACCAGCGAGCCCTCACGGGAGATGCCCTTTCCGAAAAGGATGTCGAACTCGGCCTGGCGGAAGGGCGGCGACAGTTTGTTCTTGACGATCTTCACCTTGACCCGGTTGCCGACGATTTCGCCGCCTTGCTTGAGCGAGTCGGTGCGGCGAATCTCGATGCGCACCGAAGAGTAGAACTTGAGTGCGCGACCGCCCGGGGTGGTTTCCGGGTTGCCGAACATCACACCGATTTTTTCGCGGATCTGGTTGATGAAGACGACCGCGGTGCGGCTCTTGGAGATGACGGCGGTTAGCTTGCGCAGCGCCTGCGACATCAAGCGGGCCTGCAGACCTACGTGAGCGTCGCCCATCTCGCCTTCGATTTCGGCGCGCGGCACCATCGCCGCCACCGAGTCGATGATGACGATGTCGACGGCATTGGAGCGAACCAGGGTCTCCACGATTTCCAGGCCTTGCTCTCCGGTATCTGGCTGGGCCACGTAGAGGTTGTCCACATCGACTCCCAGGTTACGAGCGTAATTCGGGTCCAGCGCGTGTTCCACATCGATGAAAGCGGCGACTCCGCCCATCTTTTGGGCTTCGGCCAGCACGTGCAGAGTCAGAGTGGTCTTACCGGACGATTCCGGACCGTAAATCTCGGTTACGCGTCCGCGCGGGATGCCTCCGATTCCCAGGGCCATATCGATGGCGATGGAGCCGGTGGGAATGGCCGGTACTTCAAATTTGGCGGAGGACTCGCCCAGCTTCATGATCGAGCCTTTGCCGAATTGGCGCTCGATTTGCGCCAGGGCGTTTTCCAGAGCTTTGTGCTTTTCCATGGTCTTAGTATCCTTTACGAGAATAGGGGTGTCGGGGGTGGTGTTGTTTTGTGTTTTCCCCATGTGGCTCCTTAGGGTGAAGTGGACGAGTTAACTTTTGTCTCTCGGTGAACATTGGACAGCGGTAATTGAAACCCTTTCGAACGCAAAATCGAATTTGCAGGCCTTGGGGGAGCCCGGCAGAACCGATGGCCATGCAGAATATGCTTGAGTTTCCCGATCCCCTGGTGGGACGTTATCTACACTCCGAGGGAATGCTTCCCCTCGCTTCCGAGGTGCTTTCTGAAGGCGCTCTCTACTTGCGTTATGCTTTGCCTGTGGAAGTGGCCCTGCTCGAGGTGCTGGCCGAAGACGGCTGGTTTGACGCGGCTCTGCTGCCGGCCGCCCGGGCGGCCGCTGAGCAAGTCACGCTGGATGAGTTTCAGCAAGAGGAAGCGCGGGTACGCCACGATCTGAAGGCTCTGGTCAACGTCTACGCGGCCCGCTGTCCGGAGGGATTGCGCAGCTACATTCACCTGGGCGCCACATCCTATGACATCCTGGCTAACGCGCACCTGTTGCGTCTGAAGGCAGGGGTGGAACGGGTGCTCTTGCCCGAACTGGACCGATGTCTGCAAGAGCTACATCGTCTGGGCGAGAAGTACGCTTCCACCCCACAGATCGGTCGCACCCACGGCCAGTATGCCGAGCCCATGACTTTCGGTTACTCTATGGCCGTCTATCTCGAGCGACTGGGCTGGTGTCGGCTCGAATTGCAGCGCGCGCTGGAGAATCTGCGTGGCAAGTTCTCGGGTGCGGTCGGGGCCTACACGACGCCCGGGCTCCTGCACCGCGACGCGCGCGACGTGGAGGTGCGCGTGCTGGCCAAGGTCGGTCTGAAGGCGGCTGAAACCTCGACCCAGATCACCTTTCCAGAACCTGCGCTGGCCGTGCTGCACCACATCTCGGCCGCTTTTGGGGTGCTTGCCAATCTGGCCGATGACCTGCGCCACTTGCAGCGGAGCGAAATTAACGAGGTGGCCGAGGCCTACCTGGAGAGTTCGCAAGTGGGCTCGTCCGCCATGCCGCACAAGCGCAACCCGATCACCTGGGAGAACGTCAAAAGCCTCTGGAAGACCTTTATGCCTCAGATGATGACTTTTTACCTGGATCAGGTGTCGGAGCATCAGCGCGACCTGAGTAACTCGGCTTCCGCCCGTTTTCTGCCGCGTTTGCTGTTGGGCCTTGCCCTGGCCTGTCGGCGTAGCTCCAAGGGCCTGTCTTCGCTGATGGTGGATGAGAAGACCATGGTGGGCCGCCTGAGCGAACTCAACGAGGTAGTCTCCGGTCCTCTGCAGGCCCTTTTGTCGGGCCTGGGACTGGAGGATGCCCACGAATACGTGCGCGTGGCCTCCGTGGAGGCTCGCAAACAGGGCAAGGGGCTACTGGAAGTGGCGGAGGCAAACTCCGAGCTCAAACCGTGGCTTGAGAAACTCAAGCCGGAGCAGCTCAAAGCGTTAAGTAAGCCGGAATTGCTCTGTGGCCCGGCCGAAGCGGCCTGCAAACGTGCCCTGAAAGAATGGCAGCAGCGCCTGGGGCTTCAGGCGTAGTCCATCCAGGCCCATTCGGGGTGGACCGGGAAGGCATCCTCTGCGGTTGTCGTGGCCGGTGGCTCGGGTGTTTCAGTTTCCATCGTTACTTGGAGCGTATTCGCGGCCTGAGGGGAAATTCTTTCCTTGCAGCGAAGCCGCGCTCCTCAATCAGAAAGGGAGGTCAGACAAGACCGTGGCGGTAAAAGATGTAAGCAAGAGCACTCCCATAGTGGAGATTCTGCGCCGACTATTAGAGGGGGCCTCTCAGCCGATTCGTCTGGAGGAACTGGCAGTCAACGCCCTGCAAGCGTGGGGACGTGATTTGCCCAACAACCCGTACGACGACATTGCGCTCGTCTATAAGCTAGCGACCAAAGTGTTGCACTGCGAGATTCATTATGATGAAGTTGGCGGCAAGGTGCCGCTGATCCATCGTGAAGATTTATTGGAAGGGCCCAAGCCGCTCAAATCGGTGCTGGGGCCAGCCGATCTCAACCATGTCGCAGATACCTTGAAAAACGTTAAGGTGTCCCTGCGTTCGAAATAGTCTGGTAAGCTAACAGTCGTTCCGCTTCATTTGCAAAAGTGAGCACGAACAACTGGCGTTTCCCTCGGGTTTTCTCGAGGGCATCGAACCGTAGGGCGGGCCGCTCCTGGGAACCCAGAAAGAGCGTGCCCGCCTTTACGTTTTGGGCTTCCTCAAAGCGCGCCTGCCAGTCCCCCTCCACCTCCAGCACCCACTCCCCTTCTTTGTGGACCAGGCTGGCGGGAGCTTCCAGGAAGCGCTGTTTTTCTTTCTTGCCCCGAAAGAAGCGTGCGCTGGCCCAAATCTTGCCGAGCTTCTTGGCTGGCTTGTCCCCCTCCGGCAGAGCCACCGCCTGGAAAACCAGATAATGACTGAACCAGGTGACCAGCAACGGCCAGGAACAGAGAAGGCTGACCAGCATGGCGGCTACTGCCCAGCGAGGGTCGGCCGGACGTTCTCCATAGTTGACATATTGATTGCGATTAAAGCGCAGGCCACTTTGGTCTTTGGGGAGTTGTTTTTCCAGGTCGGCGTTCACAAAGCTGACCAGCCCGCTCAACTGGTAGGTCACCCCAGCTTTAGGCAACTCGCCGCCCTCCGGCAGTCTGACATAGGTGATCACCTTGCTGGCATCCTCCAGCAGCGGCAGGTAAACCGTGTGGCCTTCCCCGGTCACCTGGCCATCGGCCAGCACCGTTCCGTTGATTTGCACATAACTCTGCTGGGCGCCCTGTTCCAGCAATTGGAGCTGTGTCAGAGCCTGAGGTTGTCCACCGCTTTGACGGGACTCCAGATAGTTGCCCAGCCCCCAGGTGAAGCCGCTCATGCACAAGATCAGCAGGAGCAAATGGGGAGGGATGGCCTGCTTGCGCAGTTGCCCGAGCCTGGCCACCCATCCCAAAAAGCGGTTCATTTGCTGGCGAACATCGAGTCCGGGAGTTTCTGGTTGAAAAGATAGTTGGAGTAAGTCGCTGCGGCGGTGGCCGTGATGTTGGGAAACTCGAAGTCGGCGCTCAGCTTGTCGCAGACAACGAATTGTCCCGCCTTAGCATAGTCCATATCGACGTAGAGATGGCCCTTGTTGTAAAAGGTGTCGAACTTGGGCACGGAATAGTCATTGCGGTTGAAGTAAATGTCGATATTGGTGATGTCGTTGGTCCGTTGCTTGGGAACCAACTGGACTCGATAGACCGGGTTGCCGCGCAGGTCGGTCTCTTGAATTTTCAGCACGTTGTAGCGAGTCAGGTCCGGTAGCTTGTAGCCGAAAACCTGCGGGTATTTTTTCAGCCAGCTGGGCGCTTTTTCCAGGTCGAGTTTGTTTTTGTCCGGTTGCTTGTGATAGTACTTGCCGGTGGCGGCCGTTTTGTATGGAATAAAGCCAAGCACCGCGTTGATCTCCACGCTCATATCGGCGCTCGAGTCTTGCAGGCCGGGATTGACCGCTTTGGCCTTTTCAAAGATTTTCTCAACCGTTTCCGCACTCCAGCCCGGTAGGGCAGTCAGCATCAGCAACACGAACAGTGAGGACAACTTCATGAATCGAAACCCTTCAACCACTTCATAGCATCTTGGACCAAGCCGGCGAGGCGACCTGCCCGCCGGTTACAAGCCGGCAGTGCGCCTAAAAATTCCGCGCCGTAGGATTTGTGGTACAGGCGGGAGTCCAGTACCAGCACCATTCCGCGATCTTTTTGGCTGCGAATAAGGCGCCCGAAACCCTGTCTGAAGCGGAGAATCGCCTGAGGCAGCTGATAATGGGTGAAGGAGCTCAAACCGTCTTCTTCCAGTCGTCGGCAGTGTGCCTGGACCAGCGGATCATTCGGGACACGAAACGGCAGCCGGGTGATCAGAATACAGGAGAGATCGTCGCCAACCACGTCGACTCCCTCCCAGAAAGAGTCGGCTCCGATCAGCAGCGAGCGCGAGTCGCGCCGGAACTCTTCCAGCAGCAGCCCTGGAGGAGCCTGGCCTTGAGCCAGCACCCGGATGCCCAGTTGTGCCAGCGGTGCCGTCAGGCGATCGCGGGCCAGGCGCAGGCTGGCGTGGGAGGTGGCCAGCAGGAAGGTGCGCCCACCCAGTTGCTGCAACAGCCAGAGCAAAGGCTCGCTGCTGCGTTCCCAAAAATCGGCCCGATTCGGGTCATTCAGGTCGGTGGCCACGCCCAGATAGGCATTCTGGCGGTAATCGAAAGGGCTGTCCAACAGGCTGCGCGCCACTCGATCAGGGTGATGATCGAGGCCCACCCGCTTTTCGTAAAAGCCCAGGTCTTTGCCCACCGCCAGAGTGGCGGAAGTAAGCACCATCGAGCGAGCCGGTCCGAAGAATTCCGCCGCCAGTCGTTCTCCCACGTCCAGGGGGGTGGCTCCCAGAGTTGCATTGGTGGCCGTGGCCACGGCCCAATACACCCAGTCTCCCGAGTCGGGGAAGATACAGAACTCCAGGTTTCCGCGCAGAGTTTTGACCCGCTCCACGAGCGACTGAAGCTCAACCAGCCCACCCTGGGTGACCTCCAGTTCCAGGTCGGTCAGGAGGCGGTGAAGATCGCGGGCCCCGCTCTCCACGTGCTCCATGTGGGCGGCGAACTGCTCGGAAAGGCGCCGGCATTCCTCACCCTCTGGCGTGTGGAAGAAATCGGAGTTGAGGGTGGCGCGTGCGCCCACTTCGGTCAAGCCGGCAGCCAGAATCGATTGGCTGAGTCCGTAGAAGAACTCTTCACCTACCTGATAGAAGCCGGGCAGTGAAACCAGCAAGCCCCGGTCGAGACATTCCAACAGACGCACGCGCTCGTCGGATTTGCTCAAACGGTCGCGCAAAATAGGTAACCAGCCAGCGTCATTCACCTTGCCCTTGGGGTCGAAGACGTTCTGGCGCAGGCGCTGCAGGTCGGTCAACGAGAGGGACCGACCCAGGTGGTCATTGGCAACTTCCTCGAGATGATGGCCCTCGTCCAATACATAGCAGGCCGGTTTGGGAAGAATGCCCTGTGCTCCATTGGCCCGCAGCGCGACGTCGGCCATAACCAGCGAGTGGTTGGCAATGATCAACTCGGAGCGTTCCATCTCCCGTCGTTCCCGAAAAAGGTAGCACTCCTGATAATGAGGACAAAGCTGCCGGTTGCAGGCCTGGGAGTCGGCCTGCACCAGACTCCACAGCGGGTCGCTGACGGGTAGTTTTTGGCGCACGCCGGGAGCTCCCAGGCTGAGGACTTCCGCTAATTCGGTCGCTTCATGGGCCAGATCCGGCGTCAGTTGCTGGCTGTTTTGGACGGTATCGAGACGCCGCAGGCAGACATAGTTGGACCAGCCGCGCGCGGCCGTGGCTCGAAAAGGCTGATCCATCAACTCGCGCAGCAGAGGAATGTCCTTTTCCAGGAGCTGCTGCTGTAAGTTCAGGGTGCGGGTGGAGATGACAATCGGTTGCCCGTGCTCAAAAGACCAGAGCAAGCAGGGGATCAGGTAGGCCAAGGATTTGCCCGTGCCGGTGCCGGCCTCGACGACCAGCAGTTCTTCTTCGGCGAGGGCACGTGCCACTCCCAGGGCCATTTCCAACTGCTCGGGGCGCTCTTCGTAGTCGGAGCGCAAAGGCAGTCTTTGCAGAAAAAAAGAGCGGACCCGCTCCAAGAAAACTTGGGAATCGGGTCCGCTCCTTGTTGGAGGCACTTGCCTATTCTTTGTCGTCGCGAGCCGGGCGTCGGCGAGCGGTGCGACGGCGGGCATCGCTGTCGTCGGCCGGAGCCGGGGCGCTAGAACCGGTGCGCAGGCTCGGAGGGAGTTCTACGCGGGGCGCAGCGCTGCGAGGTGCCCGATCTTCACGAGGTGCCCGATCTTCGCGAGGTGCCCGAGGGCGATCGTCGCGAGGAGCCGGACGGTCGTCACGATCCCGAGAAACGGGACGGTCGTCGCGGTCACGAGGAGCCGGACGGTCGTCGCGGTCGCGGGGGGCCGGACGCTCATCGCGGTTCCGAGGAGCCGGACGGTCGTCGCGGTCACGAGGAGCCGGACGGTCGTCGCGGTCGCGAGGAGCCGGACGGTCGTCGCGGTCACGAGGAGCCGGACGGTCATCGCGGCTACGAGGAGCCGGGCGGTCATCACGGTCGCGGGGAGCCGGACGGTCATCACGGTCACGAGGAGCCGGACGGTCGTCGCGGTCCCGGGGAGCCGGACGGTCGTCGCGGCTACGAGGAGCCGGGCGGTCATCACGGTCGCGAGGAGCCGGACGGTCATCACGGTCGCGAGGAGCCGGGCGGTCATCACGGTCGCGAGGAGCCGGGCGGTCATCGCGGTTCCGAGGAGCCGGACGGTCGTCACGGTCGCGGGGAGCCGGGCGGTCGTCCCGGTCCCGAGAGGCTGGACGGTCATCTCGTTCGCGAGGAGCCGGGCGCTCCTGGGTAAAGTCGCGGGGAGGGCGGGACTCGGCCGCACCGCGGTCACCCCGATCGCCGCCACGGTCGCGACCATTACGGTCACCACCCCGATCGGCGCCGGGACGAGGTCCGCGATCTCCACGGTCGCCGCCGCCACGAGGGCCACGGTCGCCGCGATCACCCCGGTCGGGGCGATCACCACGATCGGGGCGGTCACCCCGGTCAGGGCGGTCACCACGGTCGCTCCGCTCAGGGCGGTCACTGCGCTCCGGGCGGTCACCACCGCCACCCTCGCGAGGAGGACGAGCGCCACCCTTGGCCTCGGCTTCGGCCAGTTCTTCTTCGCTGAACAGTCCCTTGCGCGACAGGTTGAGGCGACCCATTGAATCGATCTCTTCCACGCGGAAGTTGATCATATCGCCCACCTTGACCACGTCTTCGACGCGGCCGACGTGGTAGGGCTTGAGCTGCGAGACGTGCAGCAAGCCTTCCTTGCCGGGAACGACTTCGACGAAGGCGCCGAAGTTCATCAGGCGCATCACGGCGCCGGTGAATACCGAGCCGACTTCGATGTCACGCGTCAGATCTTCGACGATCTTCTTGGCGCGTTCCACCATTTCGCGGTTGATCGAAGCGACGAAGACCCGACCATCGGATTCGATGTCGATCTTCACGCCCGTCTCGGCGATGATGCGGTTGATGGTTTTGCCGCCTGGGCCGATGACGTCCTTGATCTTGTCGGAGTTGATGATGAAGGAGGTAATGTGCGGCGCGCGCGGCGAGATCTCGGCGCGTGGAGCCGGCAAGGCTTCTTCGATCACGTCCAGGATGGTCATACGAGCATCCTTCGCCTGGTCGAGAGCCTGGCGCAGCACTTCACCGGAGACGCCCTTGAGCTTGATGTCCATCTGCAGAGCGGTGATACCCACGCGGGTGCCAGCCACCTTGAAGTCCATCTCGCCGAGCGCGTCTTCCAGTCCCTGGATATCGGTGAGCACTGCGAATTTGTCGCCCTTGGCCACCAGGCCCATAGCGATACCACCCACGGGCGCTTTGATGGGCACGCCCGCGTCCATGAGAGCCAGCGTGCTGCCGCACACCGAAGCCATCGACGTCGAACCGTTCGACTCCAGCGCTTCGGAAACCATGCGCAAGGTGTAGGGGAATTCGTTCTCGTCCGGGATGACCGGAACCAGAGCGCGCTCCGCCAGAGCACCGTGGCCGATTTCGCGGCGGCCAGGGCCGCGCATGAAGCGGGCCTCACCTACCGAGAAGGGCGGGAAGTTATATTGATGGATGTAGCGACGGGACACTTCACCGATGATGTTGTCAAACGACTGCTCCTCGGCCAGCGTGCCCAAAGTACACACGGTCAGAATCTGAGTTTGACCACGGGTGAAGAGACCCGTGCCATGGGTGCGCGGCAGAATGCCGGCGCGAGCCGAGAGTTTGCGGATCTCGGTGGTCTTACGACCGTCCGGACGAATGCCTTCCTCCACGATCATGGTGTTCAGTTCTTCTTCCTGAACCTTTTTCATGATGGTGTAGAAGTCGTCGCGGTTGCCGTCGGCCAGGATGGCCAGCATCTCTTCCTTGTTCTTGTCCTTGACGAGTTTTTCGCCCAGGGCTTCTTTGGAGATTTCTCCGAAGGCGTTGTCGCGCTCTTTCTTATCCACGATGCGCATGGCTTTGGCGACCGCTTTACCCATGTGCTTGCGGAAAGCCGCATCCAACGTCTTGTCCGGAACAAAGAGAGGGAACTCTTTCTTCGGCTTGCCGGCCTTTTTGACCAGCTTGCTGATGGCGTCCACGATTTTTTTGATGACGTCGTGGGCTTCTTCGATGGCTTCCAGCACCAGTTGCTCGGAAACCTCATAGGCACCGGCCTCGACCATACAGATCGAGTCTTTGGTGCCGGCCACCACTAGATTGAGCGAACTCTGAGCAATTTGCTCCTGGGTGGGGTTGATAACAAATTCACCGTCGACGTAACCGACGCGCACGCCGGCGACCGGGCCGTCGAAGGGAATGTCTGACAGGGCCAGAGCAGCGCCCGCGCCGCAAATGGCGATCACATCGGGTTCGTTCTCGCCATCGACCGACATCACCAGTCCGACCACGTGGGTGTCGTTGCGGAAACCGTCGGGGAACAGGGGGCGAATGGGACGGTCGATCAGGCGCGAAGTCAGGGTGCAGCGCTCGGGGGCGCGACCTTCACGCTTGATCCAGCCGCCCGGGATTTTGCCGGCGGCATACATTTTTTCCTCATAGTCCACGGTCAGCGGAAAGAAGCTCACGCCCGTCTTGGGCTTGGCGTTGGCGGTGGCCGTAACCAGCACCACCGTTTCCCCGTAGGTCATCAGGGCGGCGCCGCCGGCCTGCTTGGCGAGTTCGCCGGTTTCGAAGCGTAGGGTCTTGCCGCCTACTTCAACTTCGACTGAGTGCTTCTCCGTCTTCGGAGGAGCGGTTTTCGTTGTACTCAATGTATTTTCACCTCTACAAGAATGGCGTATAGGAAAGAGGGACTGGGTAGGAGACGCCAGTCCTACCGAGCCTTCGGGATGGAAAAACCCGCAGGTTCTTCAGAAAATCGCCAAAAAAGGGCTGCTCCCAATCCCTTGGGGAGCAGCCCTGGTTCATCTTAGCGGCGAATACCGAGCTTTTCGATGAGCGTGCGGTAACGCTTGACTTCGGTCTTCTTCAAGTAATTCAAAAGGCGGCGGCGCTGTCCGACCATCATGAGCAGACCGCGGCGGGAGTGGTGATCCTTGGCGTGCTTTTGCAGGTGTCCGGTCAGGTGGTTGATGCGCGCCGTCAGAATGGCGACCTGGACTTCGGGAGAACCGGTGTCCTTGTCGTGGGTGCGGTGCGTTTCGATGACTTCGCTTTTGGGTTGCATGTTGAACTAACCTCCGATGCGGAAAATCCGCATACAATTTAGCTCGCCGGGCCTGCCGGCGGCTGTCTTGCCAGACCGTGGGTGGGAGGCCACCGCTCGTCTCGCAAAACTCGGCCCGCATCATAACACTAACCTTGCGGGGCGTCTATACCGGTTTCGGGGTCGGAGGAGGCCGCCGACCACGCAGAGAACACGCGTCTATGATTTATATCGCTCTTCCCGCCTATAATGAAGCGGATAACGTTGAGACTTTGCTCGCAGATATCGGCGCCAACTTGCAGGAATTGATGCCGGTGTCCGACTTTCAGGTCGTGGTTGTGAATGATGGGTCCAGTGACAACACTAAGGAGGCCGCCGAGAAAGCCAAGGATAGCCTGAGCGCCCTCTATCCAAGACTACGAATCGATGTAGTCAGCCATTCCCGCAATCTTGGATTGGCGGAAGCACTGAAGACCGGTCTCAAATACTGCGCAGACAAGGCCGAGCCGCGCGACATCATCCTGACCATGGATTGTGACAACAGTCACACTCCCGGTCTGATCCCCCGCTTAGCCCGGCGTATCCGGGAAGGCTATGATGTGGTGATCGCCTCGCGATATGTGCCGGGAGCCCAAATTTATGGTCTCAGCAGCTCTCGTCTTTTTTTGAGTTACGCGGCCTCCCTGGTGATGCGTCTCCTCTTTCCGATCCGGGGTGTGCGCGATTATACCTGTGGATTTCGTGCTTACCGCGCTGAAGTCATCAAGGACCTGTTCGCGCGCAATCCCGGCATTATTTCTGAGCGAGGCTTTACCGTGATGTTGGACGTGCTGATCAAGCTGCACCAATTTTCGCCTCATCTCACTTTCGGAGAAGTACCCTTGCTTCTGCGTTATGACTTGAAAAAAGGTGCCAGTAAGATGAATGTCAGGAGCACGACCTTACGCACGCTCAGGCTGATCTGGCGCAGACGTCTGGGTTACTGGGACATGGAAGAAGTGGCTGATGGCCAGGGCAAGAGCCAGTAGCAGCACGCCCAGGCTGACTGTGGGCAGGGCCAGGGCCGGCCAGTTCGGACGGTAGTGCCATTGGATCTGGTGATTGCCCTCCGGGACAAAGCAGGCTTTCAGAGCCAGGTTGGCTCGGAAGACCTGCGCCGGTTCCCCATCCAGAGTGCACTGCCAGTTTGGATCCCAGTTGTCAGCTGTGATTAAAAGGCTGGCCTCTCCGCTGGTCTGGATGACCTGTTTGTCGGCGCCATCGCTGCTGGAGAGGATTCTTGCCGGGTTCTTTCCGAGCCTGGGCGCGGGACCCGCTACGATGGCCTGCTCGAAAGGCTCCCAATCGCTACGCTCGGCCCAAAGATTTTCGCTGGCTGCGTCTGCTGCCGAGGACACTTTTGTTACCGTCCAGTGACGTGGGCTGATTCCTAGATACTCCCACCCAAATCCGGCTTCGCCCGACTGCAGAACCCAGTTCAGTCCCCAGCTTCGCAGCAGCGGTTGGCGTGGCTTGAGAGGGGGTAGCGGGGTGGAATAAAAGGCCAGCTTGCTGAGAATATGATCGGCTTGGGTGCCATACTGACTGTAGAACATCCCTCGGAAAAAGTTGCCTTCCACGGCCGAGGTCGGGATGATCATGGTCGGCCGTCCTTGCGTTATCGGGTAGGAGAGCCAGGCCAGGGGGGGGCGCGGTGGATGAGCAAAGTTGACGATGACTCTACCTGGACCGGCTGGTGGAAGGGGGATCCCCGCGTAAATCTGCGGGTCCTGGTAGTTTTGCTCGAGCCAACGGCTACCCGCCCAAAAATTTACGGACAGAGCCCAAAGGGCCAGGCCCCAGGCCAGTATTCGTCGCCGCTTCAATAGTTGGTCGAGACCGACGGCAGCCACCTGCACCCAGACCAGGCTCGCCCCAAAGATGAAGCGATGGGGTCCACGGATTTGCTCCGTAAACGGGACGGTTTTGTGCAGAACCCACATAAGACCACCGCGTTCGCCCAGCGTTTGCAGCACAAGGAACAGGGCTACGATGGTCGCGGCTCGCTGGCCTCGCATGCAGCCGTAAAGAACCAGTCCTGTAACGGCCAGACTGAAGCCTGCGGAGAGAGGATAGCCGCCGCCGTGCTGCATCAATTGAGCCGGGCCCAGTGCCAGGTTCTCGTCGCACAGGAAGAGATTGGCGAGTTCCGAGAAATTGAGTCGGTAAGCCTCCGAAAAGTTGGCGTTGGCCAGCATTTTGCGCGAGCCGTGAGCGGACCATTCCAGCAAGGGAAAGTAGGGAAAGGAAAAGGCTAAGGTGGACCCCAGGAAGGCGAGAGCGGCTAGCAGGCCTCTCTTCAGCCTGTATGGCCCCGGGCAGTAGTAAATCTGAAGCAAGTAGATGAAAGGCAGAGCCAGAAACTGGAAGTAGAGTTGGGAGACGGCGCAGGACACCATCTGCCAGCCCGCCATGGCCACAACTCCCAGCAAGTAGGGCTTGCGACCTGAATTTAGCCAGCGCTGGTGACAGCCGAGCAGCAGCAACATAGCGATGACTGCGGTGCGAACGGGCGGGTCTTGAACGGACTTAAAAATGTCCCCGGCCATCAGGTAGAAGCATCCCGCTAGCGTAGCTGCTTCTCGGTCCACCATAGGGCGGAGGAAGAAGTAGAAGCTGAATAGCAAGCCCAGGTCCGATAGGAACGGGTAGAACCTCCAGGCCTGCATGGGCTCGAGCAAAAGAAAGTAGAGGTTCTCGGCGTTAAACCAGCCAACCTGGAGGTTGGCCAATCGGGGCAGGCCGAGGAAGGCAAGAGGATCCCAGTCTGACCAGGCTTCGCGCCCGATCCACAGATTGTGCAAACGCAGTTTGTCGCACCAAAAGAGATTCAAGACGTCTTCGGCGGCCAGTACTTTGCCCCCCCAGAGCGCGGATGCGTGGAGTCCAGCCAGCGCCAATACCGCCAGCATCAGACACCAGTATCGCCCCACGAACCGCATAGGAGCCGTTTGCACGGCCTCTACGTTCCATTCGGCAGAGTAAACTCCCCTGAGTTAAAAAGTTAACATAATGGACAAAAAAGTTTACATTGGTAACAAATAGTTAAAGACTTGGGCTTAGACGTCTCTTGGCGACTGGACTAGAGTAAGTGATAACGAATCAGTACGCACCGTCGTGCTAATGGAGGCACCAATGAGTATTTCAGGGCTTGGCAGTCAGGACGCCCTACGTGGCTATGGCCAGGTAGGCAGGACCCCTTTACTTGGCCAGGTAGATAGCGGTGCCTCTACCAAGGGTGGCGGAACCGCACCCGCTAGCGACCGTTCGACCCTCTCGGCTGAGCTCGGGGAGAGTGAGGGGGGCGCCAATCAACTGCTGGCGGCCTGGGGAGCTTCCCAGCCGACTGCGACCGCGCCGCCTTTAGCCATTCAAGGTGTGAATCCCGGTGCCAACGCCGGATTTTCCCTCGCCGGCGGTAGTGTGGGAGGTCTCGAGCCCGGTATGCAGTCCGGCGGAGTCATGATGGGGCCGGTGTTGCGCAGCTAGCGTCGTGCTCAAATAGCAAAAAGGCGACCCGGAAGGGCCGCCTTTTTGCGTTTCATCACCCTGCGCTTAAAGCTGGTGAACGTTGAGGCGATGTTCGGCCACCTGGCGCCCGTGCAGCATAATCTGGAAAATGTAGGACCCGGCCTCGGTAAAGACGATCTGATTCATGTCGATCTGCACATGCGCCGACTGAGACTCGTCTTCCAAGGTGAAGTACATTTCCGGAGATTGGTGCAACAAGGCCGTCTTGGCCGGGTTGAGCATCTTGACCACCTGCACTTGAAAGCCGCGGCCTCCCCCCCAGCTTAGCAGCAGCGAAAATCGCGGCTGTGTATAGGGAAATTGCCCCGCAAAGAGGTCGGAAAAAAGCCCATAGCAGTTCATCTTGCCGCTCGGGGCAGGGACCACGGATTCACAAAAGAGAAAACTTCGTAGGACCGGTTCCACAGTTGCCTTCCTTATCGGAGATGGCGCTTCGGTTTAGAAGTGCATGTTCCTACGCCTCAGGGGACCCAATACATGGGGTTCGGAATTTTGAAAGTGGATTCGGCGTAACCACCTTGTAAATCGCTGTCCTGGTCGCCAATGTTAACAAGGATATTGTAGCCCGATTGGGCCAGTCTTTTTCGGTTGTCTGACTTGAAGGCGACGGTCGGTTGGGTGCTGCCAATATCTTTAAGGATGAGCTCGGTCCAGCCTTCAAAGCCCGCCTGGCGCAGATTGTTCTCGGTCTGCAAGCGCTGCATCTGGTTGCGACCTGAGAGGAAGATCACGGCCAGGCTTTTGGACCTGGCATATTTGTAGAGCTCCAGGGTTCCTTCCAAGGGCGGAGCAATGGCTTTGTCAATCCAGGCGTTCCAGGGCCCGTTCTGGAAAGCGAAATCGTACTCATCCATATAAGGGAAGTTGGACAGGCAGGTCTCATCGATGTCAAACACGATGGCGGGCTTGCCGTCGACGGGCGCTTGCAGACGAATTTCCAAGTAATCCTTGGCGCGGTTGGCGACATAGGTCACTTCATCTTTGTAAAGTTGGCTGCGGCAGTATTCGCGGGTGAGGTTCTTGGCGGCGCCGATATTGGGAATCGCATACTCACCCCGGAGGAACGAGTTATTAACCGGCTGGGCCTGAATGGCCGTGGAGAAAGCCAATGCCAGCAGGGCTCGGACAAACTTCATGAGAGATCCTTTGACAAGTTCAGATGGGGCAGCAGGACCCCCCAGCCGCCGTTTGAGTGAAGGATTCTCGTCGGGGCGCAGAAACTCTCTTCTGGTGGAGCAACAAAAGTTTGTAATTTTGACCGGCCTGTCGGGTGCTGGCAAAAGTCTGGCCGTGAAAAGCCTCGAGGATGAAGGGTTCTTTTGCGTCGATAATCTGCCGCCGGCCCTGATTCCGAAGTTTGCCGAACTTTGCGCTTCCTCGAGTGTCAATCGATTGGCCATGGTCATCGATGTGCGGGGGCGTAGTTTTTTTCCTGAGCTGCAGCAGGCACTCAACGAGTTGCCAGCCATGGGCTTCGAGCCCAAAATTATTTTTTTTGAAGCCAGCGAGGCGGTATTGGTTCGCCGTTTCTCGGAGACTCGGCGGCGCCATCCTTTGACCAGCCAGGGCGGAATTTTGCAGTCGATTCAGGAGGAGGCTCGGGAGTTGGCCGGGCTGCGCTCCATGGCCTCGGCCATCCTGGACACCAGCAATCTAACTCCCAGCCAGCTGCAAAGCCTGTTGCGCCAAACACTGGACCTGGAAGTGGCCCTGAGCAAGGTGCAGATCCATGTGGTGAGTTTTGGTTTCAAGCACGGCGTGCCGGCCGATGCCGATCTGCTCTTTGACGTGCGCTTTATTACCAACCCCTACTACGTTCCTGAAATGCGACGCTTGACCGGTTTGGACGCGCCAGTTGCGAAATTCGTGTTAGAACGTCCCGACACGAAAGAGTTCCTGGAGAGGGTGGAGGGCTTGTTGCTTTTCCTTTTCCCTAAGTATCAACAGGAAGGCAAGCACCAGGTGACCCTGGGCATCGGATGCACCGGCGGACAGCATCGCTCCACCGCGATTGCTGACAAGATCTCCAAAGATTTGCGGCGCGCCGGTTACCCGGTCACGGTGCAGCACCGAGATATCGAGCGCGAGCAGCGAAGAATCGCCGCCATCTAGTGGCTTTGCCCTCTTCCAACTCACTGAAGTGGTTAGCCCTTGGGATGCGCATCAAGCGCTGGCTCTTTCTGGCCATCCTGGGAGGGATTGCTTTCTCAGCGGGCCTGCTGATGGCGGCCGATTTCATCGCCGTGCGCGTGCGCCGCTGGGTGGGAGACCCTCCGGTTCCCCCCAAGGTAACAGGCACACTGCTGATGATTGCGGGTTTGCTGATCGTCGTCTTCGCCCTGCGTCGTTTTTTTCAAACTCTCAGCGCGGCGGTGGCTTTCCAGCCACGCAAGCAACTGGTCGAGGTCCTCTATGACCGGCGCTACCTCGACCAGGGCCTGAAGTTGGTGGCCATCGGCGGTGGCACGGGTCTTTCCACCCTGTTGCGCGGACTGAAGGCCTTTACCAGCAACGTGACGGCGGTGGTGGCGGTCAGCGATGACGGAGGCAGTTCTGGGAAGCTTCGTCAGGATTTCGGGATTCTAGCGCCCGGCGACGTGCGCAACTGCCTGGTGGCGCTGGCCGACGACGAGTCTTTGCTGAAGGAGCTCTTTCGCTACCGGTTTGCCCAGGGCGGGTTGGAAGGGCATTCCTTCGGCAATCTCTTCCTGGCTGCCCTGACCGACCTGGCCGGTGATTTCGAAGTGGCCATTCAGCTCTCCAGTCAAATTTTGGCCGTTCGTGGACAGGTTTTGCCGGCCACGCTCAGCCCCGTCAATTTGACCGCCTGCTATAGCGACGGCAGCAAGGTGACCGGCGAGTCGATGATCCCCAAGCACCATGTGGACACTTGCATTGACACGATTACCCTGGAGCCGGCGGATGTGAAGCCCCCCCAGCAGGTGATCGCCGCTCTGGAGAATGCAGACGCCATTCTGCTGGGACCGGGTAGTCTCTATACCAGTGTGATTCCCAATCTGCTGGTGCCTGAGATCGCGGAAGCCATTCGCCGTTCCAATGCTCCCAAAATTTATATTTGCAATGTGATGACGCAGCCTGGAGAGACCGATGGAATGGGCGCTGCCGATCACGTCGAAAGCTTGCTCAAGCACGCTAACTTCGGACTGGACTATGTGCTGGTCAATCTGGGCGATCCCGAGAAGTTAGCCGAAAAATATCGCGCCGAGGGCGCCTTGCCGGTCGACCCCCAATTAGAACGACTGGCCGCGCTGGGGGTTGAAGGAGTGGGCACCAGCCTGTTGAGTGAAACAGATTGGGTGCGCCACGACCCTGACCGCCTGGCGCGTACCGTCATGGACTTGATTGCCCGCCATCGCGTGCGGGACGCCCGACAAAGTGGCAGCGGTCGCCTGCGCGTCGTCAAGTAACTATCGGGCTTCGAATTCGACCCGCATCACCGGATTCTGGCATTCGCCCACCAGTTTGGGGAACTGCACGAAAGCATCCGCTCCCGGCTGTAGATCCTTAATGAGTTCGGTGCATCGGGCCACCTGGCGGCCGGATTTTTCGTAGACGGCCACACGCACCAGCACCCATTTGAAGGGCTCCTGCCCTCGATGCTTGAGCTGCGCGTAGCCGCGCATCACACCCCCCATCGGGGTCAGTTGCACCTTCTCCAGGTGAACGGGAAAGCTTGGGTCGTCGCTGTTGCCGCGAAGAGCGCCCTGTCCCAAACCTTGGGACAACAGCGGGCCATAGAGATCGACGTTGCCGTCGGCTCCTTTACGATAGGAACACTGCAGAGCGGTGGCCACCTGGTCTACGTCGACAAAAATGCGGTCCTGCTGGATGTGTTGCTCCAGGCGAACGGTGCGCCCCTCCAGGCTGATGGGCAGAATCTCTTTTAAGGCTGGGCCGCCCTGTGGAGCTCCACCCTGGCCCTGGCAGCTCACTTGAAGCTTGCCCTGGTCCACCTGCCAACTGCAACCTAAGGACTCCAGCAGGCCGTCTAGAGGCGCCAGAGTGCGGGCTGGAAACCAGCGCACCGGTCCGGCAAAAGGCTGGTTGCGCACAAAAAGCTGAGGCTCGGCCGCCAGCGGAGCGGTGAGCGCCAGGAGCGCCATTAGTTTATTCATCATCGGGGGTCTCCAGGGTGTTCTCCGTAAAAGAAAACAGGCGGGTTCAGGCTTTCTTTGGTGCGCTGGGGAACTGACTCATAATCGTAGGGACAATGTCGGCAGCCGTTGCCGCAGCAATACCCCCGACGCCAAAGAAACCGTTCGGTCAATACGAACAGTCCCTTATCCATGTAGAATTCGTCGTCCTGCAAACGACTCACGGGCGGGGGAAAACCTTCAGCAATTCTTGATAAAGAGGGCCGAATTGGCGCGGGTTGGCTGGCCTGAGATCCGGCCCCACCAGTCCGTGCACACTGCTGCCTCGGGCTACCTCGCGTTCGCCGATCTGGACTTTGTAGCTCATCTGGATGCGCACTCCCTTCATCCAGTCCCCGCATGTGAGCACTTGCAAGACATCTCCGTAACCGGCTCGCCCCAGGATCTCCACTTGATACGAAAGAACAGGCGCGAGTATGCCCTGCGACTCAAACTCGGCGTAAGGCCTGAGATGCTGGATGAAAAAGTCGGTCCGCCCTTGCTCAAAATAGACCGGATAATGGGAATGGTGAACCACTCCCATCTGGTCCGTCTCCGCATAGCGCACCGCAATATGACTCAGGCTCTCCATGGCCGTGCCGTTTGGGATGGCCCGGAGATTCTCCTGGAAAGAGGCGGGTCCTAGAACCCAGAAAGAAGGTTGGCTGTGAAGGCGATTTTACTGGATTGGGACGGCGTGCTCTGCGATTCGCGCACGCTCTATTACGATCTTTACTTCGAGGCGGCCCGTCGCTGGAACAAGAAGATGCCCATCCACACGATGGAAGAGTTCCTCGAGTGGTATAACCCCCGCTGGGAAGAGAACTACTACGAAATGGGCTTCACTCCTCAGGAGTTCGAGGAGGTGCAGGTCTGGAGCGATGCCTATCTGGACTATGCCAGAGCGCCACTCTTTCCCGGAATCGCCGACAACTTGCGGCGCTGGAGTGAAGTGGCGCCCCTGGCCATCGTCTCGACCACCAACTCCGCCCTGATTCGCCAGCGGATGCGTGCCGAACTGGGTCTGCAGACGGTCACTTTGGGGCACGCGTCTCAGGGGGACCCGACGGGAGGCCCGCCGCCTCATCCTCCGGTGGTGGGCGTGCGCGGCGACGACGCCACTCCAGAGGAAGCGCTCCATCAAAAGGCGGCGGAAGCCAGCCTGGATAGTTACTTTCGGCACTTTACGGGTGGGGAAGACGGCAGTTCCGCCAAACGAGACAAGGTGAAGCGCACTCTGGAAATTCTCGGCGTCAGCCAGGGAGTTATGGTGGGCGACACTCCGCTGGACGTAGATGCCGGCAAATTCAACGGACTGAAGACGGTGGGGGTCAGTTACGGCTGGGTAAGCGCCGCCCGCGTGCGCCAGGCCGGCCCGGACATCATCGTGGACCGGCCTGAGGATCTTTACCAGGCTGTGCTCGACAGTTTGAAATGAAGATCCTGTGCCTGGTGGGTCGCAGCGGAAGTGGCAAAACTAACGTTTTGGAGCGTTGGCTGGAGTTTTTGCGGGGCCGGGGTTGGCGGGTGGGAGTGCTCAAGCATAGCCACCACCCTCTTCCCGCGGAACCCGCGCACAAGGACAGCGCGCGCCTGGACGGGGTTTTCACCGGTCTGGCGGCTGCCGATGGTCTACAACTGCGCGGGGAGCACGATTGGGTGGAGTGGGCGAACTGGCTATCCCAGCGCGTGGATCTTTTGCTGGTCGAGGGCGGCAAGAGCAGCCCCTTTCCCAAAATCGAAGTCGTGCGCGGCCAGGACCCTATGATGCAAGAAAGCGCCCTGCTGGCCACCATCGGCGACCGGCTGGGCGCTCTACCTTGCCTGCCTCTGGAGGACCCGGAGGCTTGGACGGCTTTCTACACCAGGGAGGCGTCACGGAACAAAGACTGGTCCGCCTTGCCGAAGTTCAACTCGTAACGAGCCTGGAAATTCTCGCGAGTGTAAGCGTGGTTTTGGGTGCCGTACTGCTCGACCACGTAAGCGGAGGCGACGCTGCCCAGACGGCCGCACAGGGCCAGCGGAAGACCCCGCACCAAGCCGCTGACGAAGCCGCCGCGGAAGGCGTCTCCAGCTCCAGTAGGGTCCACCACGCCAGAGATCTGGGCGGCCGGGACTTCCACCGCCTCTCCCTCACGGGTCTTGATGCGGCTGCCTTTTTCGCCCAGGGTGACGATCAACAGTTCTACGGTCTGCAGGATTTCCGCTTCGCTCTTGCCCGTCTTCTCGCAGAACACGGCGAACTCATAGTCATTCAGCACCAGCGCCTTGGCGCCAATGGTGCCAGACCAGAGGGGTTCACCCGGCATGTTGGTTACCTGAAAAGAGGGGTCGTAAACGAAGGGGATCTTGTGGTCGCGGCATTCCTGGGCGTGACGGAGCATGGCGTCCGGGTCGTCCGGCGCAATCACACAGATCTGCGGATTGGGCCCGGCGCTGGCCTTCAAGCTGATCTCTCGAGCCTTAGCCATCGCGCCGACGTAGAAACCGGTAATCTGGTTGTCGGCCCGGTCGGTCGTGATAAAGCAAGTGGCCGTGACTTCGTCGTCCACGCGCTGGATGGCGCTGACGTCTACGCCCTGCTCGCTGAGCCAGGCCGAGTACTCGCTGAAGTCGCGGCCGGCGGATGCGACAATGCGCGGTCTTTCCCCTAGCAACGCCATGGTGTAGGCAATGTTGGCCGCGCAACCGCCCCGTTGTTTCTTGAGCTTGTCCACCAGGAACGAGATGTTGATGCAGTGGAGTTTGTCCGGAAGGATGTGATCCTTAAAGTGTCCGGGGAAGTCCATAATGTAGTCGTAGGCCAGTGAGCCCGTTACCAAAATATTCCCCGTCGCGGCAGCCTGAGTCATTGAGTTTCCTTGGTCCTTCCGTATTCTAGGGCGCGCCTTCTCGCTTTGACCGGGCTTTCCCCCAGCCTTTAGCGGGAGGGCAGCACAAAGGGCGCGGGCTGGGGAGTGGGGGTGACGGCCGGCCCCTTGCCCTCGAGGCGTAGCTTGATGTCAACCCAACGCTGGTAGGGGTCCTTTTCCACCAGATAGACCACCCCGGCCCCGTCCTTGACGTAAGCACCCTGTCCATTCGGTCCGGGTTGACCCAGGCTTACCTTGCCCAGGCTCTTTTTGTCCTCGCCCCAGGCTTCCAGAGCGGCCCGCTCCTTCCACTCGCCCACGCTCTTGGCGTCGGGTTTGGAGGACCATTCCAGGTTTTTCAGTTCCCAGACTAAGTCAGAGGCCGCGGTCTTCTGAGCGTCCTCCTTGTCCTTGGCGACTTTGGGTGCGGTCACATTCCAGCTGTCCTCGCCCTTGGAGCCCTCGATCTTCAGCTTGTCGATGGTGGCCTCCAGGCGGGTCGCCTCCTCGGGCTGGAAGACGTAAAGGTGGCGCTGCAGAACGTTGGCCACCTTGGGCTCGAGCAGTTTGAAGTCCTTGATTTCCAGCACCATTTGTTCATTGGGGGGCATGCGGCGGGCGTAGTAGAGTCCAGGCTTGCCGGGGACTGCCTGGCCCACGTCAAGCACGAACGGTTTGCTCTGGCGGTCCACGTAGACCGTCAGTTTGACCGTGCTCGGTTCAAAGGCGGCCTTCTCGTCGGCCTTCATGAAGCGTCCGACCTTGACGCTGCGCCAGTTGAAGAGCAGGTCGCGGATTTTGGCACCGTCGGCAACGGCTGCTTCCGGGCGCAGCACTTTCCACTCCTCGCTGAGATCCTGGATCTCCATGCCGTCGTCGCTGTCATCATCCGTGCCGCTGTCCTCGCGCGGCTTGGAAAGAGCCACTTCGATGGGAGGGCCACCGGCGCTTTCCAGGATGATTTTGTTGGCGGTGGAGGGTTCGAAGGCCAGCGGGCTCATTTCGCGTTGACTATCGGTGGAGGGATCCAGCAGTTCCGTCAGCGAGGTGGCAATGCTGGTGATCGGCTTGCCCGGCCCGGGAGTGACGTAGTAGCCGCTGTCGTCAGGCGTCTTTGCGCCCAACAGCAGCGAATGGTCCTGGCCCTTGCGGTCTTTCAGGGTGACCCTGTAGCTGGGCTTATCCAGGCCGAAGTCTTCCCGCTTGGCGGTGGCGTCGCCGGCGTCTTCGGCTTTCTGCAGTTCCACCAGGGCTTTGACGGCCTGGCCGGTGGAGGCGGTGCGCAGCACCACCGGTTCTTTGCCCTGAAGCACCCAGATGCCGTTTTCTTTGCTCATTTCATGGACAAAGGGCGGCGCGCCCAGTTTTTCGATCTTCAAGCTGGTGACGTCTTTTTTCTCGAGGTTGGGAAAATAGCGTTTTTCCTTGACCTCATTGAGGGTTTTTGTATGTTGTCCCTTGACGTCGTGCAGATAAAAAAAGGCGCCCAGGCCGACCACCAGCAAGAGCGCAACGAGATTACCACGATTCATAAGGTTATTGTCTCCGCATCACGTTGAAGAGACCGACGCCCACAATCAGGCACGGCAGCAGCAGCACCACCAGGAAGCCCATCTTGGTCTGCTCCTGGCCTGACATGTTGAGAGGCTGGGCCAGTTCATCCTTGGGCCGGATGGAGATGGCCGTATCGTTGGCGGCCAGCCAGTTGAAGCTGTTCAGGGCGAAGTCCTTGTTGACGATATAGAGCTGGTTGCTCAGAGCATCGGCGTCGGCCACCGCCACCACGCGCACCTGGCGAGTATTTTTGGCCTGGTCGGGAACCGGGGTGGGAGAGGCCTTAGGAGCTTCTTCCTTTTTCTCGGCCGCAATGGCCAGGTTGGCCACGCTGGGCTTGATCTTGGAGGGGTCGATTTTGAGCGTGGCCTGTCCGATCACGTCGGCCAGCGGAACCTCCAAAGCGGTGGGCGGACTGGGATTGGTGGTGATGAGCACCGTGTCGATCACGCCGGCGGGTGCGGTAGCAGCGACCTTCAGGGCGCGGGCTAACATAAACATGGACTGAATCTTGATGTCCTTGGTGATGATGTGGCCCGAGTCATAGTGCAGGCCCACCGCGTAAACCGGCTCGGCTTTGAGCAGTTCAGAGGCCTGGTCGAGGATGATGTTACCGGTGGTCTCGATACCGTAGGGTTTGACCAGCTCGGTGTAGCTATCCGGAGTCTCGGCTTCGTACATCAGCAGCAGCCGACCGTAGTTGTCGAGGTAATCCTTGACCAGCTTTTGCTCGCCCGGGAGCATCGCCTGGGTGGGGCCCGCCAGCACCAGCAAGTTGGTGTCGGCCGGGATTTTGGGCGTGGCCGTCAGGCTCAGCGGCTCGACCACAAAGCCTTCCTTGACCAGGTCGGCGCGCAACTGGCTCATGCCGATGGCTTCGCTCTGGTTGAGATCGCGCTCGCCGTGGCCAGTCAGGAAGTAGGCCTTGTAGGTGGCGTTGCGCTGCAGTTTGAGCAGCGCAGCCGTGATTTCTTCTTCGCTGATGCCACTCAGGCGCTCGGTGCGACCCTTGCCTTCTTTGATTTCGATGGCGCCTTCGCCACGCATGCGGATGCCGAACTTCTTGGCTAGCAGCGGCTTCTTGATGGGGTCGACCACTTCGTAGGTGAACTTCGCCGAGTCGACATTGCTGTAGCGCTTGAGCAGCTCTTCGCTTTTGGCTTTGCTTTTTTCGTCGTTGAAAGCGTAGACCTTGACCGGGGTGGTCAGGCTGGTGACCGCTTGCTTGGACTGCGGCGCCAGCGTATAGCGTCCGTTCTTGGTGATGTCGAAGGGATGGCTGTTGTTATTGGAGATCAACAGGATCAGCACCCACACCGCCAGGGCGATAAACACCGAGATGACGGTGTTAAGAAAGCTAGAAAGTCTCTTATCCATCGACTACATCCTCCACTTGCGGCTATCGAGCACGCGCACGGTCAAGAATAAGAAAAGCACCGTCAGGCCGAGGTAATAGACGATGTCGTGAGAGGAGATGTTGCCGCGGGCAAAGCTCTCCAGATGGGTCATAATGCCGAGGCTGCCGATCCCTTTGCTGTCTTCGCCGAAACCCTGAGTCAGTTTTTCGGGCAAGAACTTGTCGAGCAGTTGCATCAGCCAGAGCATCATGGCCAGTCCGTAGGTGATGCATGCCGCGATCACCTGGCTGGCGCTCAGGCTGGAGGCCCACAGGCCAATGGCGACCAGCGTTGAGGCCATCAGTGCCAGGCCTGCGTAGCCGGAGGCGACCAGCGACCAATCCAGCGGGGTCTTGCTGCTGATATAAGCCAGCGAGATGCAGCTGAGGCCGAGCATCCCCATCACCGTCAGTAACGAGGCAGAGAACTTGGCCAGCACGATTTCCCACTCGTTGACCGGGTAGGTGAAGAGGAGTTCTAAGGTGCCTATGCGCTTCTCTTCAGCCAGCAAGCGCATGGTCAACATCGGCAGCAGGAAGATCATCAGGAAGCCCAGCCACCACTGGTAGCCCAGCACCAGTTCGTCCATAATGTTGGGAGTGCGCCCGCTCATGGGTCCCCCCATGCTGCTCTCGACGAAGTTGCTGACCATCAGTGTGAAGATGAGTCCAGAGACGAACAGATAGGCCGCCGTCAGGATCCACACCGTGATGGAGTTAAAATAGGCCGACAGGTCGCGACGAAAAATCGCAAGCATTAGACCGCACCTCCCACTTGTTCTCGGGATTCCTCTGGGGTCGGTTCACTGGTGACCACTTTGAGGAAGATGTCTTCAAGTTTCATGTTCTGACTCTGCAGAGTCAGCAGCTGCCAGCCTTTTTCCACCACCATCTTGGCGATTTCGGCGCGCGGGTCGCTGCCCCGTGGGCTGTCGATCCAAAGATGGTGCGGACTGGCCGGACCTACGCTGGTGACTCCTTCGATCTTGGCCAGCGCTTCCGCGGCCACTTCGTCTTCCACCCCCCCCAGCTCGACCAGGGTGCGCTGATTGGAAGAGAGGCTCTTTGTGAGGTTTTCGGGGGTGTCGAGGGCGCGAATGCGTCCGCCCGAAATGATGATCACGCGCGAGCAGATGGCTTCCACCTCGGGCAGAATGTGGGTGGACAGCAACACCGTCGAATGCTGAGCGATGTCGCGAATCAGCACGCGGATATCGAGAATTTGGGCGGGGTCCAAACCAACGGTGGGCTCGTCCAAAATCAGCACTTTGGGCTTGTTAACGATAGCCTGGGCCAGGCCTACGCGCTGGCGGTAACCGCGGGACAGTTGGGAAATGAGCTGGTCGGCGACGGTCAGGAGATTGCAGCGACCCAGCGCTTCCTCGACGAAGCGCTTGCGGTCGCCGTGGGGCACGCCCTTAGCGGCGGCCGCGAAGCCGACGAACTCGCGGGGCGTCATCTCCGGGTGCAGAGGCACCAGTTCCGGTAAGTAGCCTATGTTCTGGCGGATTTTCTTGGAGTCGTTGTAGATGTCGAAACCCGCCACCGTCGCCGTGCCCGAGGTGGGCGGGAAGTAGCAGGTCAACATTCTCATGGTAGTCGTCTTGCCGGCCCCGTTGGGGCCGAGGAAGCCCAGCACTTCGCCGGGCTCCATCTCGAAAGAGAGCGAGTCGACCGCGAGCTTCTCGTTGAAGCGTTTTGTTAGATTGCTGGCCGTAATCATGTCGGTTCGTAATCCTTCGAAGGTTGTTCAGAGTTCCCGGATTGGGATCTATGGCAGCGACCTTACCCAGGCTGCAAGAGAATTCAATCCAGGACAGAAAAAAAGACGGTGGCTATCCGTCAGGTGGGCTGCCCTTTCTGCGGCCGACTTCTTGCTCCTTTTACCGCAAGGGAAAGCCCGTCTCGGCAAGAACGACAAGCAAGTATCTTACGCCCCGCGCTCCGTGGCGGTCGAGAAAGGAGTCGTGGGCTTGCCTCCCTTGTTGTCTGAGGGAAGCCGCTTACGCGGCCGCTACAAAATCGTCCGGGTGCTCAGCGCGACCCGTCTCCGAAATATGTACCTGGCCGAAGATCAGCACCTCAAGGGCAAGCACTGGGTTATTCGCCAGATGCAGCCGGTGGGAATCGACAGCAGCGACCGCAAATGGTTGATCACACAGTTTGAAGCGGAAGCCAGGATGCTCTCCACCTTGGAGCACTCTTCTTTGCCCAAGCTGGTCGACTTCTTTGTGCAGGATTTGCATCTCTATGTGATTCGCGAATTCGTGCCGGGCCTGGATTTGAACGTGATCCTGTCGCAGCGCTCCGGTCGACTGTCGGAGCGCGATGCCCTGGGAATCGGCTTCTCATTGTGCGAGTTAATGAACTTTTTGCTTAAGAAGAAGCTTCCGCCTATTGTGTTCCGCGAATTAAGCCTGGGCAATCTGGTCTACACACCCGATGGCCAGACCAAGTTGATCGATTTTGGGTTCTCCCGTCTGTTTCAGCGCGAAGCCCGCCTGGGCGCACCCGACTACGCGGCCCCCGAGCAGTATGCCGAAGATGCTTCGATTGACGGCCAGACGCTGGTCTACAACGTGGGAGCGCTTATGTATCATTTAATGACCGGGCACAACCCTGGCACCACCCCGTTTGCTTTGCCTCCTATGCAGCATCACAACCCCGGCATCAGCGACCGCACCGTGGACCTGATCGAGAAGGCCGTCTGCAATGAGCGCTCGCAGCGGTTCGCCTCCCTGGCCGAGTTGGCCAAGGCGCTGCAGGCGACCCTGAACAGCAAGCCGGCGCGCTCCAAAAAGAAGGGCGGAACCCAGCGTTTGGAGCAAATTCCCCTACCGGGAGGCGGCAACTTTCGAGTCGAATCCAAGTCGGGGGGCTTCCCCTGGGGAGTGGTCATGGTGCTTCTATTGTTCTTAGGAGCCGGAAGCGCTATCGCCCTGCGATACTTGGGATTGTTGTAAAGGACGGCACGTGTTAGCACCAGGAACGCGAATTGGTCCCCGATATGTTATCGACCGTCTGCTTGGGCAGGGCGGTATGAGCAACCTGTACATCGCTACCGACCTGCAGCAAGGCAACGCGGTCCGCGTCATCAAGGAAATGACGGCCCGCTACGCTGACCCAAATGAGCAGAAGATGGCGGAAAACCTCTTTATGCGCGAGGCGCAGCTGCTCGCCACCCTCAACCATCCGCACATTCCGAAGGTTTTTGACAAGTTTATCTTCCAGGGCAAGTACTATCTGTCTATGGAGTATTGTCAGGGCGACGATCTGGGCAAGATCATTCAGGATCGGGGCACCATTGATGAAAAGATGGCTTCGGCCTGGGGTTCGCAGATGGCCACGGTGCTTTATTATCTGCATCGCCAGAACCCGCCCATCGTCTTCCGTGACGTGAAGCCGTCCAATATTATGATCGTCAATGAGCAGGTGAAGCTGATCGATTTCGGCATCGCTCGCCACTTTACCAGTGCCAAGAAAGGCGATACCATGCGAATTGGCTCGCCAGGCTACGCTCCACCCGAGCAGTACAGCGGCCAGACCGACCCGCGCTCGGACATTTACGCCCTGGGAGTCACGCTACATCACGCGGTGACCGGCTTTGACCCGACCATCTCGCAAACACCGTTCTTGATTCCGCCGGCTCGCTCGCTCAATCCCAAGGTGAGCCCCGAAATGGAAGCACTGATCGCCCGCGCCACTCAACTTGACCCGGACAAGCGTTACGACAACTGTCTGGATATGAAGCGTGATCTCCAGGTCGTGATGCGCAATCACGGCCTGGTGGTGGGCGCCAGTGTGCCTTTCTCGGCGCAAAACCAGTCCGAGGCCCTGGCCGCGGCAACCGGTGCTACTGTGGCCAAACTTGCACCTTCGATGGCCCAGGCCGCCCAGCCCCAGCTTCCCACCGCGGCGGGCGGAGTTGTCCCCGCTCCGGTTCCCGGACCGACAGCGGCACCGACACCCGCTCCGACTCCCGCGCCGCCGCCAACCGTTACGGCGGTGACTCCGCCCACCCGCAAGAAGCGCGGCAAAGGCGGCCTGGTCATGGTGTTGCTGGCCGTCGGCCTGGGAGTGGGTGCCACCCAGGCTCCGGCCAGTTGGCGCACGGCCGCGGGGGAACAATTCAATCGGCTGATGGGACAACTGCAGTTCCTCATCCCCAGTTCGGCCCCACCGGTGTCAGACGCCGAGAAGTCGCTGCTTTTGGGCGGTCCGGTGCCGGCCGCGGCCGAAGAACTGGGGCGACCCGTGCGCGACGGCAAAGCCACCGCCGAGCAGGTGCTGGCTTACCAGAATGCTCTGGTCTATGGCAGCGGCCGGCCCATCCGCCGTTTGTCGGTGATCGCGCCCGCCGACCAGAAAGTGGCCGCCACTCTGGCGGCCTGGCAGCGTTCCAATTGGAATGAGGCCAGCCGAGAAGGAACCTTGCTGGTGATTTCTCTTGAGAACGTCGAGAGCGACTGGGCTGGAGCGGTGCGCCGCGCTCTGGGCACGGACCGCTTCCGGGAAGGTCACCCGGCCGACGCGCTGCTGGTCTATCCGCCGGCTCAGCGTCCTAATGGCTGGGCGGGCTGGTTCGACAAGAGCCCGCCGCTTTATTGGGTGGGCGCGCGTGCGAACAGCGACCCGGCCGCGGCCAAAACGCTGCCGCCTCAGGAGACAAATTACCCCGAGGTGTTGCGTCAGGTGCAATTGAGCGACGAAATCTGGTTGGCCAAGGAGCCGCCGGCGCCCACCGGCAGCAAGCAAGAAAGCTTCGGTGGTCCCGAAACCATCGTCAAGCTGCTCAAGCAGAATCCCAAGCCGTTGCTGGTGGTGGATGCCGAGCAGTTGAAGACGGTGGAGAACTGGCCCAAGATCAATGGTGGGCGGCTTCTGACCATCGCGCCGAGTGGCGCTCTAAGCGCGCAACCGCCCGCTGTGCCGGCCGGTTACCGGCTTTACGCCCTCTCACAGGCCACGCCCTATGCGGCGGATCCCACCGTGTCCGACTTTTTTCAAACGCCGGATGGGAATGCGCCGATGTTTGACGCGCTGGCCCGGGTGGGTTCGCATCTATTGGGGGAAACCCGCCAGACCGGGTTGACCTGGCACACCGACCGCAATGGCGAGCTGGAACCGGCCCGCTTCAGTCTTTTGGAAGCCCGCAACGGCCAGTGGGTCTGGTTGCGCGAAGGAGGCGGCAAATGATCCTCAAGCGCTGGGCGCTGATGTCGGTGATCGTCATGGTCGGCTGTCTGACTGGAGTGCTGGGCTGCAACTACAT
>JALHOV010000026.1 GCA_022842865.1 Vulcanimicrobiota bacterium
GGCGTGGGGCTACCTGGCTCGGCGGGATAACTTTCTTGCAGGGCCGCGTCCGCGACCTCCACCTCATCGCATTCCAGAAAGAGCGGCTGAATGTTGGCTTGCTCCCAAAAGCTATGCCTCACGATCATGTCAGTCACTTCGTCCTGACTCAGGCCGCAACCGTTTGCGGCATTGCTCACCCGGCGCAGCTTGATAGGCAAAGTCAAGGTCTGACCGCCCACCGAGCGTACCAACGGCTGCGCGACAGGCTGAAAGGTGGGACCGGCCAGCGCGTTCAGCACCGTAGCCAGGTCGGCTTCCTGAAGCCGGAGACCCTGGGACGACCGGGTCAACAGCCGCTCGAACGAGCCAGCGCCGGGCTTGACCCCCCAGGCCACCGCCAACGCCAAGGCCAGCTGCTTGACCCGGCCGTGAGCGGAAAAATCCTCCGCTAACAAGGTAAGTCGAGGACCCGGCCAGTTCAGATAAGCTTGAAACTGTTCGGGTTTATGGTGCACCGGCAACTGGTGTAGAACGCAAAGGTTATAGCTGCCGGAGCGATAGCCGGGAAGTTTGGTCAAACCCGCGCAACTGGGCTTGCGAGTGCCGCCGGGATTGGGGTAAGCCGCCTCCACCGCCGCCTGGGAAACTTCCGCCTCGCTGATGTGAGCCTGCAGGGAAATGCCCGCTTGAGCCCAGACGGCGGCCGCTTCCTCAACCCATTCGTGTGCCTGCAACAAGCTTTGGCGCGAGGCCGTGTCCGGCCCTCGCACCAAAAGCAGCTGAAATTCTATGGTTCGCTGAGGGGGGCGGGCGGGAGCCAGCCATTGCCGGCGAGCCTGTCGGGTCACTTCCGCCAGCGGCGCATCTTCTGCCAAACCGGTCAGCTCCAGGGCGCGCCGGCGAGCCCGGCGGGCTTCGTCGGCGCCCAGACGATCGCCCTCAGCCCCCCCGCTCATCAACTGATCAGCGCCGGCCACTTCCGATAGGCCCAGCAAGCGCCCGACTGCCCGAGCCGCCGATAAGGCCGTGATACCGTCACGTATCATTGCGACACGCTCTTCCGGGAAGGCGCAACAAGACCAGGGGACGGGCACGGCCCGAATCATCGGCAAGTGCAGGGCGCGTTCGCCATAGCGCAGTAGAGGCAAGAGCGGCTCGACGTCGGGAGTCACCGCCTGCTCCCACTCCTGCTCCCCGATGTCCTCGCGATGCAACGGGCAGCAACCGGCCAGTTCCAGGGATAGTCCTGCCTGCAGCCAGATCAAATTGACCCGCTCCAGCAATTCGTGAATCTGATCCCAACTCCGCTGGCTGTGAAACTCATCCGGGGTCACCACCGGATAGACCCACACCGGCACACTGACCAGGGGCAAGGGCACTGGCTGCCCCTGCAACAAAAATGCCTGCCAGCGCAGCCATTGAATTTGGGCTTCGCCAAATTGCAAATCGCAGCCCGGTTCCAAACCCAAGAGTTGAGCCAGGGCACGGGCAATATCGGCATCACTGCTGCGGTCGGAAATCAGCAAGCAGCGCCCGCACGAGGTGAGCACCGGCTGTTCGTCCGGCAGGCGTGGCACCACGCCCAAGTGAATCCACTCATACTGATGATCGAGGTCGGCACCGAACGGGCAACGTTGAGCGTAGGATACCGAGCGATTGCACTCGGCCGGTTCGATCAACTGAAAGACAAGCTGGGGGCCCGCAAAAAGCTCGTTGAGCCGCTCGATCAAGCTCTCGATTTGCGGCCACTGACGCACGGAAGAGCGATAGCGAGTGACAAACAGCTGGACGTTCAACGGTTTGCGATTGGCTGGATTGGCCGGCGCCCTTTTGTTCTGGGCATCCAGGCGAGCGGCCCGCGCTTCGGCCCATCCATCCTGCGCCAGTGCCAGTCGGTAGGCGTTCTGCCGGGGATTGTAATCCTTGCCTTTGACCGTGGGAATGCGGCGCACCGCATCCATCTCGCCCATCTCCGTGCGCTTGCGCATAGCTCCAGTCCTTCGTGTTGTAGGGGGGGCTGCGCCTCCCCCTACGACCCCCCGCCTCTCCCTGGTTGTAGGGGGGGCTGCGCCTCCCACCAGGGTTTTGCTGCGACGATTGCAAAGGGTGGCCCCACCACCTGAAACGGAGCGTTCCATGTCGGCTGACTCTCAAGCGCAACTGGCTCAATTACAAGAAGAAAATGCCAACCTCAAAGCTCAATTGGGCGAGCCCGATTTGAAAGCTTTCGAGCAGATCAAGGAATTACGCTCCACCAACAAGCGTCTCACCGATGAGGTCAAGCGTCTGACCGGTGAAGGCGTGCAGCTGGCCTTCAAAAATCGCCAGTTAGACCAACAACTGAAGAAGCTTCAGCTAGAGATGGCCGAGACACTGGAGCGGACCAGTCAGGAGAAGCAGAAGCTGGAGGCCGAACTCTCCGACGCTTTGGCGCGGGGCCAGCGTCTTGATCATTCGGTGGAAGAGTTGCAAGGCGAGCTGCATCAGAGCCGCGAGCGAGTCGTCAGTCACGAAGCCGAGCTGGACCGCCAAAAAGATGAGCTGGCCAAGCGTCAGCAAAATATGAGCGAGCTACAAGAAGAGTTGACCACCCGCGAAGGCCGCATCGCCAAGCTCGAGCAGCTCGTCCATGACTTCAAAGAGCAGTTTCTCAGCGGCGACGATTTTACGGCCGTCGCCACCAGCAGCGCTCCCGGCAACGCCTATGAGATCCTCCTGTCCCACCTGGACCTGGCTCTGGGCATCCCCGGCCGCACCCTGATCGACCAGGTCTACGAATTGATGGAGATGCCGCACAATAGCTCGGATATTCACAAGCTGGAAGAGTTATTCGACACCCTGCAAGACACCGGCGGCCAGATTTTTAGCGAAGAGCAAGACCAGGCCAGCCTCAAGAACGCCCTGTCTCAAGCCTGGCAACAAGTATCGGGGGGCGCGACAGCTCCTCCCGCTCCTCCGGCACCGGCAGAGCCATTGCCTGCACTGGAAGAGCCTCTGGCCGAAGAGCCACAGGCGGAGGAGCCACAGGCGGAGGAGCCGGCGGTCGAAGAACCGGCGTTAGAGGAACCGGTACTGGAAGAGCCCGCCTTGGAAGAACAGCTTGCGCAGGAGCCGGTCGACGAGGAGCCGGTCGCGGAAGAGCCGGTATTGGAAGAACTCCCGCTCGAAGAGCCAGTCGCCGAGGAGCCAGTGATGGCACCCGAACTGGATCTCTCCGATCTGTTGGATGCGGATTCCGAGGAAGTGGCGACGCCGCAAGCACCAGACTCGACCCCCGCCGAGGACAGTCCGAGCATGAGCCTCGAAGAGGAACTGGCGCAACCTCAGGAGGAGCCGGTCGACGAAGAAACCGTGGCCGAAGAAACCGCTGTCGAAGAGTCTACGCTGGCAGAGCCCTTGGCCGGGGAGCCGGTGTTGGAAGAGTCCGCGCCGGCAGAAGCGACGCCGGTTGCGGAGGAACTGTCGGAATGGGCCCCCGCCACGGCCAAGACCAAGTCGCAGCAGATCACCGAGGGGCTCAATCTGGTCAGCAGCCAGCCCGACCTGGCCAGCGAAGTTCTGGAGCAAGCCCTGGAAGTCGAAACCTGGGTGGAAAATGAAGCCAAAGCCAATCTGGCCCTGGCTCGCATCAAGGCCGGCCAGGAAGATATCGTTCCCTATCTGACCGAAGCCTTGCCGGGTACCGAGATGGTCTACCTTTTCGAAATCCTATCCTCTGCCGAGTCTACTGCCACCGGGAACGCCGCCGATCGCCTGGCCCTCTTCTATCAGTTCGGCAGCTCCCCACGAGGCGAAGTCCAGAAGCAAGAACTCGGGATTGGCATGGGCAAGCGAGGCCTGAACCGTGATTTCGTCTCGCATCTGGGTAACGAAGAGGAAGAGGAAGTCGTCAGCTTTCTTGGCCAGAACCTGCTTCCCAAGGCCGGCCTGAACCTGCCGGTTCCTTCGGAGCAATTCGAGCGACGCCTGGAAAACACCGGCCCGGCCGCCTTCGTAGGCACCCTGCGCCAGGCCCTTCGGGCGGTGGACTACACCCTCTTTGACTTCCCCGAGCTGAAAGTGCTGACCTATGATGGCGACGACCTGTTTCTGGTCGATGCCAGCGCGGAGCCGGAACTGACCCTGATCTTCCATCGCGACATCGAAGGAATGCCACCCGAGGAACTTTGCTTCCTGGTCTTCCGCCATCTGGTGCGGATGTATCGGGGACACAGTCAGCTGGCCCATCAGTCCAGCGCCCTCGACGACGCCCAGCGATTGAAGTTGGCCCAGGCGGCAGTAGAACTCTACCTCGAAGAAGGTTCGGTTCCGCACCCCAGCTTGATGGCTCGACTTCAGGCCCTGGACCACCAGGCTCCCGAGTTCGAAAATGACTGCCGCACCCTGATGCTGCACTGGTATCAGGCCACCGACTGGGTGGGCTTCCTCTACACTCGCGAATTCGCTTTCCGCGATGAAGTCTTCCTCAAGCGCCTCGACCCCGTAGCCGACCACGCCGCCGCCCGGCTGGTCGGCATCACGGCCGCGACCTACGGCTGCCTGCGCGAAGAACTCCTCTTCCAACCGGAACTGCTCGAAGAAGTGCAGGAAGGGCTTAACGACCTGTTCGAGCACGGAACCGGCATCACCGCCGCCCGCATGCGCATCCAGCGCATGTGGAACGAGTTCCTATTGGAAGACTGACCTCTCGTTCGCCGGCCCTGCCGGCGCTTGTTTTGCCTCGAAAAGGGGATGATGGAGATCGCTGCGAGGCACCGCCACCTCTATTCCAATTTCAAGCCAGGCCATTCTGAGCCAGGCTTTGAAGCCGTCTCCCCCATCCCCCTTCGAGATCTTCCAGGCGCCCGCGCCAGTGTCGCTAACGCCGGTTGACCAGCCAGACGGCCAGGGCGATGAGGCAGCCGCAGTAGATTTCGCCGGGGGTGATGACTTCGCCGAGGATCAGCCAGCCCCAGAACATGGCGAAGAGGGGCAGGAGATAGGTGACGGCGCTGGCCCGAGTAGGGCCGATGCGGGCCAGCAAGTCGAAGTAGAGCAGATAAGCAATTCCCGTGCCCATCAGTCCCAGCCAGAGCACCTGGCCCCAAACCCAGGCAGGCACGGACTGCGTGGGCCAGTAAAGGCAGGTGAGCGGCACCAGCAACACGGCCGACCAGAGGGTGCTGCCGCAGGCCACCAGGCGCGCGTCGACCCCCTGGAAGTAGCGTTTGACGGCGTTCACGCAAAAGCCATACATAGCAGCCGCGAACATGGTGGCGCTGGCGGCCAGCGGATGAAATTCCATTTCCAGGCCGCTGCGTTCTTGCAAGAGCAGGGCCACCCCGGCAAAACCGAAAAAAACGCCCAGCCACTGGCCCGCGTGCAGGTGCTCGCGCAGCCAGAGCAGAGCAAACAGGGCGGCAAACAGCGGCACGGTTGCGTTGAGCAAGGCGGCCACACCGGCCTGCAGACGCACCGCTCCCCAGCATGCCAGGCAGAATGGAATGGCGGTGTTGAGCAGGGCCAACCAGAAAAGCCGCCGCGCTTGTTGGCGGAAGGCGGGCCACATCTTCCAGTGGGTCATCAGGACCGCGTAAAACAGGGCGCTGCTGAGCAGGCGCACACCGATCATGGGCAGTGGGTGCAGAAACGGCCCGCTCATGCGCATCACCAGGTAGGAACTGCCCCAAATGGCGCCCAACACCACCAAACTGATCAGGTCACGAGGGCTCACAGCGGAGCGCTACCGCGGCTCGCGGGCAATCTCCCTCCAGGCGCTGACCAACTCGGCCGGGCTTTTCTCTTTCAGCCCCTCCGGGAAGTGGCGTTCCAGGCCCTGGTAGCGATGGCGGAACTTTCGATTGGTTCCGCGCAAAGCGGCCTCAGGGTCGAGACCGTGCTGATGAGCTACGCTAACCAGTGCGAACAGCACGTCGCCCAGCTCCTCTTCACTGGGTTGGGCGCGAAACTCTTCCAGTTCTTCTTGCAACTTGGCCCAGGCCGAGGCAGCATCAGGATACGCAAAGCCACTGCGCGAAGCGCGTTCCTGCAAAAGCGCCGCCTGAGGCAGGGAGGGAAGCCCCGAGCTGATGCCGTCGAGCGCTGAAGTCTCTGTCTTCTCGCCTTTCTCGCGCCGCTTGATCTGGTCCCACTGCTGCAGAACGGCAGCAGGCGTGTCTAATTCCCCCTTGCCTTCGAAGACGTGGGGGTGACGGCGCACCATCTTGGCCACGATGCCCTTGCACACGTCTTCGACATCGAAGGCGCCGCGTTCGCGGGCCAACTGGGCGTGCAGCACCACCTGAAAGGCCAGGTCACCCAGCTCTTCCTCCATTTTAGAGTCCTCGTTGAGCTCCAGAGCCTCCACGCATTCATAGGCTTCTTCGATCAAGAAAGGGGTCAGCGTTTGGTGAGTCTGCTTGCGATCCCAGGGGCATCCGTCGGGGGCGCGCAGCGCGGCCACGACCTCCACCAGCTGTTGAAAGGGGGAAAGGCTTTGAAATTCAGGGCTGCTCGGATGCATCGGGCCGGCTTCGCCTCCTCATAGGAACCCCCTACCGGGGGCACGAAGCCGCCCGCGATCTGCACCTTTATCTGAGTCAGGAGAATTGAATGTATGAGTGAGATTGTCAACATTGCTGCCCGCCAAATCCTGGATTCGCGCGGTAACCCCACCATCGAGGTGGAAGTCGAACTGGAGTCCGGCGCAACCGGGCGGGCCGCAGTGCCCTCGGGCGCTTCTACCGGCACCCACGAAGCCGTCGAGCTACGCGACGGCAATGCTGCTATCTACGGTGGCAAGGGCGTGCTCAAAGCGGTCGACAACGTCGAGCAACTGATCGGTCCCGAATTAGAAGGCATGCTGGCCGTCGACCAGCTGGCCGTCGACCAGGCCATGCTCGACCTGGACGGCACCGAGAACAAGTCCAAACTAGGCGCCAACGCGATCCTGGCCGTGTCCCTGGCGGTGGCCCGCGCCGCCGCCGACGACGTCGGTCTGCCACTCTTCGCCTACCTGGGTGGACCTTTCGCCCACCTGCTGCCGGTGCCCATGATGAACATTATCAACGGCGGCCAGCACGCCGACAATACGGTGGACGTTCAGGAGTTCATGGTCATGCCGGCGGGCCTGGGCAGCTTCAGCGACGGACTGCGCTGCGGCGCCGAGATTTTTCACGCCCTCAAGTCGGTGCTGAAGAAGCGCGGACTGGCCACGGGCGTGGGCGATGAGGGCGGCTTCGCTCCCGACCTCAAGTCCAATGAGGAAGCCCTGGAGCTGATCATGCAGGCCATCGAAAAAGCCGGCTACAAAGCCGGCAAGCACGTCTTCCTGGCTCTGGACGTGGCCGCTTCCGAGTTTTACAAAGACGGCAAATACGTCTTTTCCAAGTCCAAAGCTCCCGACCGCGACGCCGCCGGCATGGTCGAGATGTACAAAGACTGGACCAGTAAATTCCCCATCATTTCGATCGAAGACGGCCTTTCCGAAGACGATTGGGACGGCTGGGCGCAGCTCTCGACCGCAATGGGCAAGTGCGTGCAGCTGGTGGGCGACGATCTTTTCGTCACCAATCCCAAACGGCTCCAGCAAGGCATCGACAAAGGCATCGGCAACTCGATTCTGGTCAAGGTCAACCAGATTGGCAGCCTGACGGAGACCCTGCGCTGCATCGATCTGGCCAAGCGCAATGGTTACACTTCGGTCATCTCCCACCGCTCGGGCGAAACCGAAGACCCTTTCATCGCCGACCTGGCGGTGGCCACCAACGCCGGCCAGATCAAGACCGGTTCGTTGTGCCGCTCGGAACGCGTGGCCAAATACAACCAGTTGCTGCGTATCGAGGAGCAACTCGGCGCCCAGGCCAAATACGCCGGCATGTCGGTGCTCAAGAAAGCCTGATAGCCAGGCCGGAAAAGCAAATGGGGACGCCGCAGGGCGTCCCTTTTTTGTGGGTTACTTTTTGCTGGGCGCGTGGCGCCGAAACAAGTCTCTATGCTGGGTAACCAGCCGTTCAATGGCTCGCAGTCCGGGGTCCGCGCTGCGCGGTGCTTCAATCACCGGCTTGGGGGTTTCCGGAGCGGCCGCTGAAAGCCACTGCTCCAAGAAGTCAAGGGCTTGATCTTCGTCTTTTGTAGAATCACTGGTGCTCACGCACGCCACCTTCTCGCCCCCAGCGTTTATCTGAACTTCACGTTACAAGGGCGGGCTGAAAAGAAGCTAAAGCAATTCAGTGTTCGTCATCGCTGGGAGTGGTGGTGATGGAGGCAGGCAGCCGATAAGGGGGTAAGGTCTCGATCTTGGCGGAAGCGCGGAGCTCTTCCACGTAATCGCCGCGGCGCGCAGCGGCAAGGCGTTCCTGAATCTGAGGACGGAGCTCTTTCAGCCCGGTTTTACTCGAGACGACCCGGAAAATGTGGATACCGTCATCGCTCTCCACGGGCTCGCTGACCTGTCCCGGCTTCAAGGAAAAGAGGGTCTCGGCCAGGTCCGGCACCAGTTCCCCTCGTCGCACCTCCCCCAGCAGGCCGCCTTGGGTTTTGGTTCGCGAGTCGAGACTATATTTCTTGGCCAGGGCGGCAAAATCGGCGCCGGGCTTAACGGCTTCGCTATGGACCTTGTTCGCCTCGGCTTTGTCTAACAGCAAGATCTGCTGCACCTTGACGCTTTCCAACTCGGCGCGGTGTTGCTTGAAGAACTGTTCCTCCTCCTCTTTGGTGAGCTGGCTTTTGACCAGGGCGTCCAGCGGTCCCATGGTCGTCAGATTGCGACGTAGATCCGCTTCCTCCACCTGGCCGCTCTTGAGCAAGGCCTGCACTTCCGGCTGGGCCTTCATCTCCTTCAACCGCCTGTCGATGGCGGCGCTATCGGTCTGAATTTTGCGTCTGGTGGCTTCTTGCAGAATCAGGCGCTGGTGAACCAGATCGCGTAGCACGTCCGGCCCAAAACGCTTGAGAAGCTCGCTACGCAACTCGGCGGCCGGAATGGCCTCCCCGTTGACGCGGGCTGCCACCTCGCGATCGGAGCGCATTCTTTGGGCGCAAAATCCATAGCCGAGAGCGAAACTGCAGACCGCCACGGCCGTCAGGCGCAGCAGACGATGACCGGTAGACATGGGCGTGGCTTCTGAGCACACTGCAATTGCCCCTGCGAGCATTTGCGGGCCGGCAGGCGCGTCAGCCTGGAGGTCGAACCGGGGGGGTCCTAGGGGGGACTCCGTCCTTCCTGGAACCTTTCTGGAGGGCCGATGCAAAGCACCTATCGGGCTGTGGTGACCTATTTAGACCGTTTGCTCGACCGTCTGGTCGTCTTTCGGCCGTCCCACCGCAGCGCCCCCATTTGGAAGCTGACCATCGCCAGTTTGCTGGCTCTGGCGTTCCTGGTGCGCAGCTTCTACGGCCACGTGCTCTCGGTGGATGTATTCCTTTTGCCGGTCCTCTTAGCGGCGGCCCTTTTCCGCAACCAGGGCTTGCTGATCATTCCTCTGGCGGCTGCAGCCTACTGCCTGGGAGGGTTGCTGTGTAACGGCATCGACAACCGGCACCTGTTCCTGAACACCCTGGGCCAGGTGGTGGAATGGGGGCTACTCTGTGGTTTCGGCCTGGTCACGCTGGACCGGTACGGTACCATCAAGCGCCTGCAGGCGCGCATGGCCAACGATGTAGAACTGGCTCGACGCCTGCAACTGGCGCTCATGCAGAACCGCTTTGAACTGGGCACGGTGGCGCTGCGCGGCAAGGTCAAACAGACTCTAGAAGTAGGCGGGGACTTCTACTATTTCCGGCCTTTCGGCCAGAAATACGTCGTGTTCTGCCTGGGGGACGTGATGGGCAAAGGCATCTCGGCCTCCCTGCTGATGGCCCTGGTGATGGGCTTCATGTTCGAATGGGGGAAAAAGAGCCCGTCGCCTTCTTTTGTGCTACGCAAACTCAATCAGCGCCTGATCCAGTGGAACCAACAGCAATCGACTTTCGTGACCATGTTCTACGCCGTATACGACGAAGAAGAGGAGCGCCTCTACTTTGCCAACGCCGGACATCCGGCCGGGCTGCTGCTGCGGACCGACGGTCGAGTGGAACCGCTGGAAGGGACCGGCATTCCCCTGGGCGTGCTGGAAGAGAGCGAGTGGGGCGAGAACCAGACGCACATCGCGGGAGGCGAGCGCCTGCTGATGTACAGCGACGGACTGCTCGAGGCACGCGACCAACATGGGGAAGACTACGGAATGGATCGCCTCTCGGCCAGCCTGCAGGCCACTCAAAAACTTTCGCTCGAAAAAGCGCTGGCCCAAATCGAGTCGGATGTACGCAGCTTCTGTCAGGATCGCTTGAGCGATGATCTGGCCATTCTGGTCATGGAAAGGACCTGATCTCATGTCGATCTCATTCCAGGTGCAACAGGACTATGGAGTAGCGGCCGAGGCCGTACTCGACTGCGACCTGCCGCGCTATCTGGCAGTCCTGCTGCGGGTGGCCGGCATTCATGAAGTCTCGGTCAGCGAGCGCAATGCCGCCGCGGCTACCGCTTATGCGCTGGCCGAGGAAGCGGTACGCCAGGAAGCCTTTCGCTTCTGTGACGAAGAGCCACCGCACTGGCCCACCTTACTGGCGCCGCTACGCGCTCCCCAGGTGGCCGCCTGCCTGTTCCGGGATGCCTGCCAGGTCGCCTGGGCCGATGGAGAAATCGACCCGATCGAACTGGAGGTCTTGATGCAAATCGCGAACGAACTGCAACTTCCAGAATGGCAGCGCGACCGACTGCTCGACGGAGTGGCCGAACAGGAGCGCGCGCGGCTTCAGATTCTAACCCTCTTCGCTTGACTTCTTTTTACCGAACATGCTCTTCAGAGCCATAAAGGGAAGGGCCAGCAGAGCCAGCGCTTTGGCACCCAGGGCCTTGACGAAGAGCAACAGCGGCTTGGCCATCACATAAAGGAAGGCGATCAGACCGGTTTTCTTGGCCAGCAGCGCGCCGCCCGCAATCAACGCGACCAGTCCGCCTGCGGAAACTTTGTCCCCCTGCTTGTAATCCTCATAGCGTTCGCCCTGATTGAAGGCGACATCCTTGGTCAGCTCGACCGCTTTAGGACGGCAGGCGGGCAAGTCCTCGTTGGAGCACATCAGATTGAGCGAAAGAACGCCTTTGCGCGTCAACACGCGGGTGTTGTAATTGACGAACTGCTCGTTCTTGTCATCCTTGCCCTGCAAACTCCAGGTTACGACGTGACTCTTAGGGTCATATTTGGGCTCTTGCTCCCAGCCGGTCACGTGAATTGGCTCCAGGCCCTTGGCCTTGCGATCGTCATTGTTGGCCTCGGTGCCTTCCTGGTAGCTCTCCAGGATGGCCTTGGAGTCGATCTTCCCAGCGTCTTTGTCCTCGACGTAGCCGGTGTCCTCATACTCAAGTTCCACAGCGAAATTGGCCTTATCATCAGCCGGCACCAGCAAACCGATGGTCTTTTCCGAGCTACCGCCCATCTTATCCATTTGCTGTTTGGCCTTAGCCTCGCCCCAATAGACGTAACCCTTCGGCAAATTGAGCGTGCCTAGATTGGCGGCCAGTTTCACCTTGGCGGGCCCGGTCGCATCCGGACTGTCATCGGCCCTGGCCGGCGCGGCACCCAAAAGCAGGCAGCCAACCAGGCATCCCGCCAATTTTCCAGACCATGTACTCAGCATTTATCCCACCTCCTACGATCAGCCTAGTTTCTCGGCCGGCAGGCAGGCAACCTTCGAAAGCGAAAACGCTGGGGATATGGATGCCGCCCGAGCCAAAAATTCCTGGACTGTACTCATCTACACCAGCGCTAGCCAGGACCTGGAAAAGGCGGTAACCGAGAGCCTCGAGGAAATCACCGGCCAGGGCACCCCGCTGGACGTGTGCGTGGTGGCGCAGATGGGAGCTCAAGGCAGCCTCCAGCGCTATCAACTGCACCAGGTCGACCGCCCACATCCGCTGGAGGCCAGCCGGCCTGGCGAGATGACGGAGCCCGAAGAGCTTCAGCGTTTTCTGCGCTGGGGCATGGAGAAATACCCCGCCCAGCACTACGCAGTGGTGCTGGGCGGGCATGGGGCCGGCTTCGCCGGTGCAGTCACCGACTCGCAGCGCCGCAAAATGATTCCCCTGCCCGAACTGGAAATGTCGTTGGGCGAACTGCCGCGGCGGCCGGATGTGATCGTCTTCAATACCTGCCTGATGGCCCAGGCGGAAGTGGCCTCCCAGCTTCACACGACCAGCGACAACCTGGTGGCTTCGCAAAGCAAGCTGCTCGGGCTCGGCTTACCTTTGTCGGACTGGCTGCAGCAACTACCGGACCAGAACAGCGGCTCAAAAGCGGCCCGGCAACTGGTGGAAGCATCTCGCGGACAGGGTGAGCGAGCGCCGGCAGTGACCTCCATTGACTTACGAGGCTGGCCGCAACTGCAAAGCGGCCTGGACCAGTTGGCGGGAAGCATTCTGGAAAGTCGGCAATACCATCCCCTCCTGCGCCATCACATTCTGCAACAACCGGACCTCTGGCCACACGCCCAGGACCGGCCGCTGGTCGACCAGCTCGACCTGGCCGCCCTCTGCCGAGACTGGGCGGGCGACGACCGCTTGCCGGAAAGTCTGCGCGAGCAGGCCGGACGGGTAGGCTCACTGGTTCGCCAGCTGTGCCATTCCTCGGAAGCAAGCGGCGGACTTTCCGCTTACTTGCCCGAGCAATCTAACGGGCCTTTTGTCGACCAAATCTATGCGCGTCTGCGTTTCGCCCGGGAGACTCGCTGGGATGAGGCGCTTAAGAATCTGACAGACGAACCAGGCTAACCCCGCGGAGCCGCCCGGGCGGACTCTCCGCCACCAGCTCTCCGCGCAGGCCCGAAGCGGCCGTGGAAGTCGGATTGGCGCAAGGAATGACAAGGCCGGTTTGTCCAAATAAGGGCGATGCGCTAAGCGCATCGCCCTATCTTAGGAGTCGCGAATCAGTCTTTGGGGGCCGGGGCCCTTTCGCTTCCCTGATTGGAAAGTCCGAGCAGGAAGAGCAGGGAAAGAACCGCCAGGACGGCCTGCTGATTGGTCTCGGCCGGCGTCGCGATGATGGCGGCCAGGGTGGCTAGTAGGCCAAGTTCCCAAAAAACCCAGTGGGCTCGGCCAGGGTCACTACTAATGGGTGCGCTCAATACACCCGAGGCGTCGGTATCCATACTGATTAGAATAGCAGACTCTTTTTGGACTTGCTGTAGTCTATTTCACATGGGTGGACCAGGAAAAATGTGCCAGGCAAGGGACCGACCGACCAGAAGCGAACCGGCGGCAATGCGCAAGACTTTAACGACCCTCCTTGGCCTGCTGGCCCTAACCGTGGCGGCTCCAGCCCGCCCTCGCCTGGACGCTGCGTCCCCCCATTGGAGTGGAGAGCTCAAGCCCGGTGGTCAGATCGGCTATTCCGTGCGAGCCGTCAATCGGTCCAAAGAAGTCAGTCGCGGGGTTCTTTGCTCCATCTATCTGCAGGGTAAGAAGATCGGCCAGGTGTTCTCCGCCGCCGACCTGCCCGCTCAGTCCGAAGTGCTGCTCGAAGGCACTTGCGCTCTTCCACCCGACCTGGCCGCCGAAATCCAGAAGCGCACTCCCGACCAGGTCTTGACGATGCAGCTCCAACCTTACCGGCTTCCCGATTTGACCCCCGCCGATATCGCCGTGGAGCAAAGTAGTGAAGGCCTCCGCTGGACCGTTACGGTAGTCAACAAAGGAGCGGCCCCGGCTCCTTCGGTGCCCTACCAGTTATTCTGGGACGGCAAGGCCATCGCCCAGAAAAAGGTTCTCGAAGCAGTGCAGCCTGGCGACAGCTACCAATTCGTCTACCAGGACAAGCGACCGTTGGAAGGCGGCAAGCACAAGCTGAGCTGCTGGGTCGACCCCGGGGGCGAACTGGAAGACGCCGACACCAGCAACAACCAGTATCAATTGGAATGGCAAGCTCATGCGACCAAAGCCGACCTGAGCGCGCGTAGCCTCTCCATCGAACCCGAAAACGCGGTGGTAGGTAGCCCGGTGCGAGTGCTTTTCGCCCTGACCAACACCAGCGACGTGGAATTGCTCAAACTCCCCGTGGTTCTGAAAGTCAACGACAAAGTGGAAGCCGAGAAAAAGTTCTTTCAGTCGCTACCCCCGGGAGGAGAGGCGGAGCTGACCATGGCCTGGGTGCCTACTCAGGCGGGCCCGCAGCGGTTGACGGTCAGTTGCCAGGGCGTTACCAGTCCAGCCAAAATCGTGGAAGTCTCTGGCCGACCGGGCTATAAATTCGGAGCCTTCCGGGCCAACGTGCCCAAGCGCAGCCGTCTCGAAAAGGAATGGGTCATCAACACCACCTTTCAAAACCTGGGCAGCCTGCCCTGTGACTCGGTGCGAGCCGTACTCTGGGCCGATGGCAGCAAAGTCTGGAGCTCGCGTCTCGACCAGCCGCTGCAGCCAGGCGCCGAGGCGACTCTGGACCTGCGTTGGTCAGCCAACAAGCCGGGCAAGCATGAACTACGGATCGAAGTGACCGCCCAGGGCGCCAAGGCGGATGAGTCAGCCGACATCCGCAACACCTATCAGGTCGAGGTGGAAAGCGTCAGTGAGTGATTGGAGCGCCATCTTTGACATGGACGGAGTGCTGGTCGATTCGAGCGAAGCTCACTTTCAAGCCTGGCACCGCCTGGGAACACGGGAAGGCAAGCCCTTCACTCGCGAACTCTTTCAGTTGACCTTCGGAATGCATAACCAGCAAATCGTCCCCATGTGGATGGAACACGACATCGACCAGGCCGAACTCGACCGCCTGGCCGACTGGAAGGAAACCACTTACCGGGAATTGGTGCCCGACTTGATGCGGCCCATTCCCGGCGTGATCGATTTGATCGCCGCCCTGCACGCGGAAGGGGTGACCATGGCGGTGGGCAGCTCCGGTCCGCTGCCGAACATTCAACTGGTTTTGCAACAATTGGGAATTGCCCATTTCTTCAGCGCCCTTTCCACCGGCGAGGACGTTCGCCACGGCAAGCCTGACCCCGAGGTCTTTCTGGTGGCGGCGCGCCGACTGGGGCGAGCTCCAGCGCGTTGCGTGGTGCTGGAAGATGCACCGCAAGGCGTGGAAGCAGCACGCCGGGCCGGCATGGCCGTATTGGGAATTACGTCGTCTCGGGCTGAGGAAGAACTACCGGCGGATCGGGTGGTAGAGAGCTTTGAGGGCCTGCGTCCTCAGGATCTCCGGGCACTTCTGGCGGCGGTTCCGTAGGCAGCAGCTTTTCCAGCTCCTCGGTCACCCGCTTCTTGCTCGGCCTGGATTTGCCCAGGCTGACCAGGCCTTCCTTGATGCGCTGCTGGAATCCCTGAGCCTGCTTTTCCATCTTCTTCTTGTCGGGCATGATGCCCGTTTCAAACCAACTCAGAGCGGTGAAGCCAATGGTGATCGTGGCCGAGGCGGCCACCGAGGCGGAAAGTACCCAGCCGGGCACGCCGGCCAACTTGGTTAACTCCTGAAAAAGCAGACGGGCCAGCCAACCGGCCCCGAAGGTGGAGCCCAGTTCCAATAAGCTTTTGGCCGAGAGCTTGTTGCCGTAGATTCTCGACAAGGTGAGCACCAGGTTGCCCTGGATCAAAGTGAGCGGAATCACGTCCATGAGAGGCAGCGGACTCAGACCCACCAGCGCCGACAACATGGCGGCGCGGCGGATGGCCTGCCAGGCCAACTTACGCCGCAAAAACGGCAAAGTTTCGGCAACCTTAAGCAATAATTTCGGTTCGGCCGCGGTGATTTCCAGCACCAGCTGGTCCACTCCCGACGACGTTTGGGCGCTGATGGGCAGCACCGACTCCACCGAAATGTCGAGGATTCGGGCGGCCGACTCACGCACCAGCTTGCGATGGGCGGCCGGGATCAGGTCGATCTTGTTGAGCACGACCAGATGAGGCCTGCCCAAGGCCAGCAACTTTCGGTAGAGTGCGCGGTCGCTGCTGGTCACACTGCCGGTGGCGTCAAAAACGATCAGTAAAAACTCGGCGTCCTCAGCCGCCTGAAAAGCGATCTGCTCTTCCTTATTGCCGGTTTCATCCCCGTGGTCGGCACCGGGGGTGTCGACCAGCTCAAATAACCCGACGTCGGCCCGTTGGGCCACTTTGGTCGTGCCCGGGACGGGACTACACTCGGCCTTGTCCTTCTGACGACTGACCAGCGCGTTGTAGAGGGTGGACTTACCCACGTTGACCGGGCCTACAATGGCTACGTTGCTGGCTTCCTGCAGCATCGGGGCGGCGTTGCGCTGAAGCATCTTGAGCAGATCTCCGGCACTGGCGGGGTTTTGCCGGAGCAGTTTCACAAAACTGCCCATGGTCAACTCCGCTTCGCGACGCACATCGGCGGGCATCTGGTTCCACAGATTCTCCACCATCGGCCGCGTATCGCGCGGCAGGGCTTCTAACAAGAGTCTCAATTCAGCATTCACGCTGAGTACTTCTCTTCGCGGTCCCGCCTCCCCCCTTGCGGCCTGGTTTGCGCGGGCCCGGTTCTTTTAGTGAACGCTTCGGCCCCAAGAGGAACAATTGATAGCTATTCGAACACTGCGAGAGTCCAAAGAGGAGACAGGCTGTTGTTTGATTTCTTGTTCCCGCCGGAAGTGGTTGAATTTGTAAGCCTGGTGGACCGGCGCCTTACGTTCAAGTGCAAAAAGGCGTATAAAAGTGGCCAGACCGTTCGCGTCCGCGTGGAAGTTCCCACCGAGAATGGCCCCCAGACTTTGCAACTGCCGGTTGTGGTCACCTCTCAGCGTCCGATTCCCGGAGAAAGGATGCGGATCGCAGTCTCCGACGTACCCACCGGCTCCAACCAGTTGGCCCAAATTCGCCAGGTCATGGACAAAGCCGCCGTCATCAGTAAAGGGGACGCGGGTGCTCGCCGTCGACCCCGCCACCGCTTGAGCCTCCGTTTGCTCAGTAAAGATTTGCCCGGCTTTAAAGCGCTTTCCGTTGACTACAACGCTCTCGGATTGCAGATCCAGACCGAAGGGGAAATTCCCAACGGGAAAATTCTAGCCCTCAATATCGAGCTGGAAGGCGGCAACATGCCGCGCGTTCTGTGCCAGGGCAAGGTCTGCTGGTGCCAGCAGGTGGAGCGAAAGCGCTATATGATCGGTGTGGAATTCGTCAATCTCCCACCGCAGATCGAGCAAGAACTGGAAGATTTCGAAAAATTATTGCTGGCCCGCGAAAAAAGCGACATTCAGCAGAAAACCTCGATGGGTACCGTCCCTCTAACCGACTCAGAAGTTTACCACGGGGATGGGGAAGCTCGCTCTCTGGCCATCAAAATACCCGGCTCGCCTCCCCCACCTCCGCCTACCGGTGGCGGCGGCGGCAGCTCCGTCCTCTAAGGTTTGGCCCGACGGGGAGGTGCGGCCCACCCGTTGGGATTGTTGCTTGACGCGACGGAAGCTTTGCTCGCGCAAGAAATCAGTGTGGTCGAGTGGGCTGTGCAGTGGGAGTGTTGTGCGGCCGACCTGGCCTCGGCGGATTGGCCCGCAGCGCCACAGGCTCAGCAGTGCCTCTCCAGCCTGAGAGATTTCGCCGTCACCGGCACGTTGTCCAGGCTGGACCTCGGACTGGCCCAATTACGTCAGTTGGCAGCCAGTTGGGATCACGGGTGGTGGGTGGCCGAGCGCAACGGCTCGCCCTGGCCGCCGCCAAGCAAAGCCTCGGAAACACTACGAGTTACCCGCCAGGCGGGGCGCAGCCGCGTCAGCTGGCACTGCCCACAATGCGGCTGGTCGCTGAGCTGGGACCTGGAAACGGCTGCCTGGCAGGTGGTGGATTGGCCCGGAGTCAACGAGTGCCCGCTTTGCTCCACAGCCAGCAGCGATGACCCCCCCGACGGCGGAAGTCCTGCGAGCGAGTGCGGGCCGTAATCTCCTCAAAAGCCAGCCCGTCATCCAGGCGGAACCCGCGATCGTTGCAGGAGAAGATCAACCGCCCCCCAGGGCGCAGCAGGCCCTGCAATCCGCGCAGCATCGACCCGTGCACTTTTTGCAAGTCAAAGGTCTGCTTCATGCGCTTGGAATTACTAAAAGTGGGCGGGTCGCAAATGATCAGGTCGTAACTCTGCTCGGCGTCCAGCGCCTGGGGGAGCCATTGAAGGATATCCGACTGCACGAAAAGGTGGGGATGCATAGACAGGCCGTTATGCAGAAAGTTGCGTCCGGCCCAATCCAGGTAGTTATGCGAGAGATCGACGCTGGTGACGCGCCGAGCGCCGCCCAGCGCGGCCGCCACCGAAAAACTGCCGGTGTAGCAAAAGAGGTTCAACACCTCCGATCCCTGGCCCAGAGAACGCACCCATTCGCGGGTTAACCGATGGTCGAGGAAAAGTCCCGTGTCCTGATGGGCGTGCAGATTGACCTCGAATTTCATGGGCCCCTCTTGAACCAGGAAGGCTCGCGCCGGATCCAGCTCACCGGCCGGCTGGCCTCGCTCTTTAACCACTAGCTCATGAAACTCCAACCCCTCGAGCAGACCCCGATCGAAGACGGCTCCCTGGGAAAGAGTGACCAGAAAATGGCCGGCGTAGTCGTCCAAACTCAGCGGAAACTCCGGGATATCGTAGTCATAAAGGCGCAGACAAGAAAACCCCTGTCGTTTGCCCCACTTGCGCAGGTGACGAGCGTTCTTGATGATTCGGTCTGCCAGCATTCCCATAGGATTCCTTCGTTTCTGGGGGGCGACAGGAGGAACCTGTTCCTTGGAGGGTCAGGGAGACTTGTCGCAAACCGACCGGAATGAGATTTCAACGCGTATTTTTATTGGTCATGGACGGTTGCGGCGCGGGCACGGCCCCGGATGCCGCCGAATTTGGGGACTTTGGCGAAAACCTGGGGGACACGCTGGTGCATACGGCCCGCGCTGTCGGCGGTCTAAAGATTCCCACCCTGCGTTCGCTGGGCCTGGGCAACGCGCTCGACCTGGCCGGAGGCGGCCCGGTGGAGAAACCGGTGGGCAGCTACGGACGACTGCAGGAAACCAGCCGGGGTGGTAAGGACACCGTGACCGGCCACTGGGAAATGATGGGCATCAGCGTGGATGAGCGCTTCCCTACCTACCCGGGAGGGTTTCCGGCCGATATCATCGCGGATTTCGAAAAAACCATTGGGCGCAAAGTGTTGGGCAACAAAGCCAGTTCCGGCACCACCGTGCTCAAGGAGCTAGGCGAGGAGCATCTGGCCACCGGCTCGCCCATCGTGTACACCAGCGCCGACAGCGTTTTTCAGATCGCTTGCCACGAAAGCGTTGTTCCCATCGAAGAGCTCTACGACATCTGCCGCAAGGCCCGCCAGTTGCTGCAGCCGCCACACGGCGTGCAGCGCGTCATCGCCCGCCCCTTCGAAGGCAAGAGCGCTCAGGATTTCCGGCGCACCGAGCGGCGCAAAGACTTTCCCATCACTCCTCCCGCCAATGTCATCGACGCGCTTTACACGGCTGGCGTTTTTACGGCCGGCGTGGGAGTGATCCCGGAAGTCTTCGACGGGCGAGGATTCACCTACTCCGAGCGCACCCAGAGCAACCCGGAACACCACAAAGCCACTATGCGCCTGGCCCGCGAACACGACAGCGGCTTCATCTTCGTCAACTTCGAAGACTTTGACATGCTATACGGCCACCGCAACGATCCGCCCGGATTTGCCGCCTGTTTGGAGCAGTTCGACGGATTTGTGTCTGAGTTGATGAGCGTCATGAAGGCCTCGGATTTGTTGCTGATCACGGCCGATCACGGCAACGACCCGACCACGCCCAGCACGGATCACAGCCGGGAATACGCGCCGCTTTTGCTCTACAGCCCGGGCCTGGAGGGGGGACAGGACTTCAAGATCCGGCCCACTTTCGCCGACCTGGGGGCCACCGTGGCGGCCGCTTTCGAAGTGGGCGAGCCGATTTTGGGACGGCCTCTCATCTGAACGCGGACACGACCATGGGCGAATTGCTGGCCGAGTGGCCCAGCGCCGGCCTGACTTTGTTTGCCCGTTATGGCGTGGGTGGCCGGGAAAAGCTGGGGTTTCGGCCCGAGCAGCAACTGCGTCAGGTGCTCAGCCGCTATCTGGTCTTTGACGTGGAGTCGGTGCTCCAACGCCTGCGCGACGCCGAGTGGGAGCAGCGCCAGTTTCGCCTGCCGCCGGCTCAGTTCGCCGAGGCCCTGGGCGGCGCCGCCCTGGTGGATTGCCGTTCCCCGGAAGAGTTCCGGCTGGCCACTTTGCCGGGCGCGCGCCTCCTGGACGCCCGCCTGGCCACCGAGATCCGAGGCCAGAAGGTGCACCTTTTCGACCAGAGCGGTCCCATGGCGGGGGCGGCGGCGGTGCATCTGGCGGCCAAACTGGGCTGCCAACCGCAGGTGCTGGATGGCGGACTGCTGGCCTGGTCCGACCAAATCGATCCGGGCTTTCCGGTGCTGGGCGGGCGAAGCAGTCGCATCCTGGCCGACTGGAAGCAAGCCCGGTTTCTCTGTGCTCCCGTCCCGCAGCCGCTGGAAGGCAATCCCGCCCTGGTCCCATTCGAGTGCCTGCGCTTGTGGCGCTCGCGTGACTACCTGGCCGTGCTGCGCCCCAGCTGCGACGACTGGCCCGGCCTGGCCCCGCTCATTCGGCAATGGGACCTGGAGAACCACCCCTGGCAGCCACAGGCCCGCCACGACTGGAGCGAACGGGTGCAAGCGGTTTTGCAAGAGGAGATCCAGCCCGACTTGCAGTCCCATAAGGGCGTGGTGACGCTGAAAGAGATGCGCGAGGGTGTGGCCTACGTCGAATTGGGGGGCGGCTGTCAGGGCTGCAGTTCGGCCGCCATCACGGTGGGACAGGACATTGCGGCTGCTCTGTGGCGGCGAATTCCTGAACTGGAGGGCGTGGAAGACGCCAGTTCCCACGAAGATCCTGCAGCCCAACCCCACCACTGAGCCGTTCCAGCAGTCGGCGCGCCTGGCCGTAGCTCTCCAGGCGCACCAACGAATCACGGACGCCCAGATCGTATCTGGAGAGCTGGCCGCGCAGCTCGCGCACGGCTTTGAATTCGGTCAGCGGCGAGAACTGCTCGGTCAGCTCAAGGTGGCGTAAGGCCACCCCCGCGCGCCACTCCAGCGGCGGAACCCCTTCTGGCAAAAGGCCCGCCCATTGGCCAAAAATCCAGGGAGCTCCCAGAGCTGCCCGGCCCACCATCCAGCCCTGACAGCCGGTTTGCTGCTGCATTTGGCGAGCTTCCGCGAGCGTGGTCAAATCTCCATTGCCAAAAACCGGAATGGAGACGGCCTGGCGCACCCGGGCGATCACCGACCAGTCCGGCAGCCCCGCAAAACCCTGCTCGGCGCTGCGCGCGTGCACGGAGATGGCTCGCACGCCGCACTGCTCGGCGGCGCGTGCGAAGGGGACGGCCGTCTCCTGGGCGGCGGTCAGGCCGCTGCGGACCTTGACCGTCACGGGCACCTGGACGGCTTGACAGACCGCCTCGACCACCGCCGTGGCCTGGCAAAGATCGCCTAACAGGGCTGCCCCGCCGCCTTTCTTGACGACTTTCGGCACCCAACAGCCCATATTGATATCCACCATGGGCGCTCCCAGCTCGACCACCAATCGGGCCGCCTCGGCCATAGTCTGCGGGTCCCCGCCAAACAATTGGACGGCCATAGGCGCTTCGGATGCATCGAAATCGAAAAAGCTCATGGCTCGCTGGCGGGAGTATTCCAGAGCCTGACTGCTGACCAACTCGGTGCACACCAGGCCCACGCCGCCCAGTTCTCTGCAAAGTTCGCGAAAAGCGCGATTGGTGTGTCCCGCCATCGGGGCCAAATAGGTGGCGGGTTTAATGCAATAGGATCCGATGATCAAGGGACTAGCATAAGTTCGTCGCGGCGAATCCAGGCACGCAGCTTGCCCAGCGCTTCGACTTCGGCCCAGTCGCCCTGTTCGCGCACCACTTCGACCAGATTGCCGGCGTGGATATTGAGACTCTGGGTGAACTCACCGCCCGGACCATTCATTAAAAAGGCGGTTTCGGGCAGAACCACCGCCTGCTCTGGTTGCCAGCGAGCGGCCAACCAGAGCGTAGCGGCCAGGACCGCCAGCGCCAGACAGCCCAATCCGCTCCACAGCCAGCGTTCCCGAGGGCGCAGACGATACATCCAGGCCAACCCGCAAGCGGCCCAACTGAACACAAACATGCCCCCTGCCAGCAGCGCCGGGGGAGCGCAATGGGTGGCCGTCTGGGTCCAGCTTTCTTCCGGCTCGGGCTCGCTGAGGCCGGCCTTGAGCAGAGCCAGATTGCTCTGCAAACTGGAGTTCCAAGGATTGCGACGTAAGGAGGCCTGATAGTAAGTGCGGGCCCGGCCCAGGTCGTTCAGGTGCTGGTAACACAGTCCCAGATTGTAGTATAGGCGAGCGCCCGCATCATGGTTGTGAGCCCGGTCCTGGTCTTCCAACAGGGGCACCGCTTCCGACCAGCGCTTTTGTTCCAGCAACTGATCCACTTTGGCGGGTTCGGGCCAGCATGGAGCCCAAAGTAGCAGCCAGAGCAGCAAGACCAGTCGCCTCACCGCTCACCTCCGCGCAGTTCGCGCAGCAGTAGATTCCGGAAATCATCCACTTTCTTAGCGTCGTGGTCTCCCTCAGGAGAATAGCGGGCAGCCTCGGCCTTCTCGAGTTCGTCCACCATCTCGGCGCTGAGAATCTCGCGCAGGCGCACCAGCGGCAGCCCGATCAGGGCCATCCCCTTGCGAATTTCCAACCCCTGGTAAGCCAGTTGCGCCAGCTCCTCCAGAGATTTGGCGCGTGCAACCTGTTTCTCGACGCGCTTGAGCCGAGCCTGTTGAGTTTGTAAACTCAACTCATATTGTCGATGGGCGTGTCCAAAAACCAGCAGCAACAGGCTGATTCCCCAGGGCAAAACCGAGAGCACGGCCACTCCCGGCTCCAGCGCCCAGCCTTGCGGTGAGCCCGGGCCTGGCTGCGGACCACGCAGAGGATCCGGAGGGGCTCCCGGGGCCGACGTCTTACCTCCGGCCACCGCCGGGCCGCCCTCGACTTTCAGGACCATCGGATTGGCGGTCAGGGTGACGTAGCGGCGAGCCGAAGGGTCGAAGTAAGACCAGCTCAGATCGCTGAGCTGAAATTGCCCGCCTTGCTGAGGAACCAGAGGAATTTTGAAGGTTTTGCTGGCCCGGAAGTTGGGCTTCTCGTAGGGCAGGGCCGAGGCATCGGAGGCATAGCTGCGCACACCCGGCCAGTTGGGCAGAGTCGGGTCCAGCAGCAGGTCAGGGTGCTCGTCGCCGATGATGGTCACAGCCAGTTTGACCGGATCGCCGGCTTTGATCAAAGTCTTGTTGAGAGAAGCCGTCAACTCAAAGTGACGGCCGACGGCTCCATTGAAGGAAGGTGGGCGCCCTTGGGTGGGCAGCGGCAGCACTTCCAGGTCCACCGGCTGGGTGGAAAGCTCGCGCACGCCGTCGCCCCGAAGCGAAAAGTTGGCATCCATAAAATCCGGAGCCAGTTGGCAGCTCAGGCGCGTGGGAGCGATGCTCAGCCGGCCCGGCGAGGTGGGGAAATAGGCGGTACGCACCTCGCTTTGAGCGTATTCTACGCCTCCGCGGTTGACCTGGCTGGTCGACTGGCCCAAATCCTCGCGCAACATGCCGGTGGGCGGTGGCGGCTCGAAGTTGACCGGGCCGGCCAGTTGCACACGATGGAGAAAGCGGAAGGTGTAGACCACCAGTTCGCCCACGTAAGGATGGGTATTGGAGACTTCGCACTCCACCAACACCGGCTGGGCGTCCGGTGGCACCGGCACGACAGCCGGGATCTGGTTTTGCGGACCGCCCCAGCCCGCCCCATTGGGACCCAGGCCTGGGACAGTGCTCGGAGGCGGCACCGGCTGGGCTTGGCCCGAGCTCGTTCCGACCTGCAACTTCAAGGGCTCGGTGCTGTAACTCTGTCCGTCCACGCTCATCGAGATGGCCGGAACCACAACCGAGCCCTGTTGAGTGGGAGTTAAAATGTAGGTGTAGGTGCTGGAAGAGGAGGTGACCCCGTTGATCATCGATACATTTTTGCTGGCGCCGGCAAACTCCATGCTCACGCCAGCGATGTCGGGGACGCGCGGCTCCAAAGGGTCATTGCTGGCGCCGCTCAAGCGCAACTCCAAGACGACCTGTTCGCCTACATTGCAACGGGTCGTGCTTAAAGCCGCCGTCCATTCGACCCCCTGAGCCCAGGCGGCCAAAGTCAGCAGCAGCAGAAGAATCCAAAGTCTTCTTACCAATCGTCCTCCCCGGTGGGAGCCACACGGCGAGCAGGAAAACGCTTCTTTTGAGCCTCTTTTTCGCGGTTCTGGAAAAACTGCAGGAGGCGCTCGGCGTCCTCTTTGTCGCGATCGGCCGGCTTAGGGGGAGGCGGTGGCTTTTGCTCGCTCTTGCCCGGAGGGGTCGGAGTGGGCGTGGGCGAGCCCTTGTCCGGTTTCGGCTTGGAATCCGGCTTCTTTTTTGGGTCCTGCTTGGGGTCTTTCTTCTTGTCTTTCTTCTGATCGTTTTTCTTGTCTTTTTTGTCCTTTTTCTTGTCGTCTTTGGGCTTTGGTTTGGGCGGCTGCTTGGGAGGGTTTAACTGGTCGAGCACCACCTGGATGTTGTAGCGCGCGTCCTCGTCGTTCTCGTTCCAGCGCAAGGCCACTTTGTAAGACTCCAAAGCTTCCTTGAGCTTCTTCTGGCGGAACTGAGTGTTGCCCATGTTATAGGCCGCCTGTCCTTTGAGCGAGCCCGGCGGCGCTAGCTCCAGGGCTTTCTTGAAGATCGGCTCTGCTTTGTCAAATTGTCCCTGACGATACAGGCATAACGCCAAATTATAAGTCGCTTCCGCTGATTTGGGCTGCTCTTTGAGGGCCTCTCGATAGAGGACGGCGGCCTCGGCCCATTTGCCCTCGGCGGCTTTGCGCTCGGCCTGCCACATATGCATGGGATAGTAGGCCAGCGCCGGTTGGCTGAGGGCGAGTAGCAGAAGCAGCAAGAACTTCTTCATGCTCTCTCCTTGACCCGAGGCAATAACAACTGACCCAGGGCCAACAAAATCAGGCCCAACACCACGAACCAGGCGTATTGATGGCGTTGGCGGCTGCTGAGCTCGTGCTCCAGGCGGCGGCGGTCCTGTTCCTGGATGGCCTGAACCAATCCGTCCAGGTGATCACTGGCGCTGGCCAGGCGGAAGGCTTTACCGCGCGTGGTGAGGGCGATCTCGGTCAGCGTCTTTTCATCCGCCTTGGTGATGACGGTCTCGCCCTTGGAATCTCTGAGGTTCCCCCCGTCCTCCAGGGGAATGGGCGCGCCCTGCGGGCTTCCCAGCGCCACCGTGTAGACGATGATGTTGTTGGCGGCCAGCTGTCTGGCCACTTCCACCGGCTTGGTGTGGCGGTCTTCCCCATCGCTCAGGAGCACGATCACGCGGGCCCCCAGGCTGCTTTTGCCGGGAAAAAGGCCGGCGGCGGCCTGCAGGGCCTTGCTCAGATTGGTGCCCTGGCGAGGAAACGAGTTCTCTTGCAATTGCTCAAGAAAAAGCGTGGCCGCGCCGCTATCGCGGGTCAGGGGACAGAACACAAAAGCGTCCTCGGCGAAGCCCACCAGACCAAAGCGATTGCCCTCCAGGCGACGCATCAGCTCGGTCAACTCCTGGCGAGCCGCGAGTTTTCGCGAGGGAGGAAGATCCTCGGCCAGCATGCTGCGAGAGCAATCGACGGCAAAGACGATATCGTAGGAAGTGCGCTCGACTCGAATGCGCTCCATGCCCCAGCGCGGTCCCGCCCAGGCGATGATCCAACAGAGCAGAGCGGCCCAGCGCAAAAAGGCGACGGTGCGCATCCGCCCGGGCCGGGACTCGCGACTCAAGCGCTTCCAAACCTCGGGAGCAACGCCGGCCGGTGTCGCATACTGGCGCAACCAGAAGAGGCCCAGGCCAAGGATGGGTAGCAGCCACAACAAACGCAAGGCGTGTTGGAACATCAGGGGCGCTCCCGTCGGGGCCCGTGTTCTTCCCAGAGGAAGAGCAGGAGGCACAGGATGGCAATCAGCAGCGGCCAGTCGAAAAGTTCCCGGTATTCCACCTGGTTGCGAGCGGGGGCATCGTTCTTTTCCAGTCGGTCGATCTGGTTGAAGATGTTGGCCAGACTATCGGCGTCGGTGGCCCGAAAGAACTGGCCGCCAGTGCGCAGGGCGATCTCGCGGAGACTTCCTTCGTCGAGGTCGACCCGTACCATGACCTGACGGTCAAACCCCAGGGGATCATGGACGCGCACAGGAGCCTGGCCGAGCGTGGCGGCGCCGATGGTGTAAACGCGCACTCCGAGCTTCTTCGCCAGGTCGGCCGCCGCCAACGGGTCGATCTCTCCGCCGTTATTGCGACCGTCGGTGAGCAGGATGATGACCTTGCTCTTGCCATTGGCCTTCTTGAGGCGATTGACCGAGGTAGCAATGCCTGTGCCGATGGCCGTGCCGTCGACTCCGGTCTGGCCCGGTTCGATCTGATCGAGGTAGGTCAGCAAAGTCTGATGGTCGCTGGTTAAAGGACACTGGGTGATGGCTGTGCCGCCGAAGCACACCAGGCCGATACGGTCGCTGCCGCGGCCCTCCACGAATTTTTTGCTCACGGCCACAGCCGCGGCCAGTCGATTAGGCAACAAGTCCATGGCCTCCATACTGGTGGAGGTATCCAGGCAGAGCACGATGTCGATGCCTTGCGAAGTCTGAACCTTCGTCTCCAGCCCCATCTGGGGCCGGGCCAGCGCCAGCAGGCCCAGCAGTACGGCCGTCAGTAACCAGCTCCAGGGTCGCCGTCCTTCGGAGTGCACACTGACCTTGGGAAGGCCTTTAACCAATGCCAGACTGGGCCAGTCCAGGCTGGGACGGCGGCGCCGGGCGCGCAGCCAGATGGGCCACAGCGCTAGCAGCAGGATCAACGCGACCCAGCCCACCTGCGGATAAGCCCAATGCAAAAATTCGCGCGTCATTTCTTGGTTGACACCTCTTCGAGTGTTCCCGACAACTCCGGCGGAGCGTTGCTCTGCACAAGTTGGCGGGCCCAATCTAAATGTTGGTCAGACTTCTCCTGACCGGGGAAAGAACGAGCGAACTTGACCAGGTCTGCGCACTCCAACAGCTCCTTGAACTGTCGGTGTGAGGCGTCCGGCAGGGTCAGGTTGCGCAGAGTCTCGCTGGTGGTCTGCTCCAGCAGCGGCACCTTGAAGCGCCAGGCCAGGTAAAAGCGCAGCACATGGGAGAGTTGGTCATAGAAGGCTTCCCACTGGCCCAGCTGATCCGGACGCCGGGCGGCTAACTCATCCAACTGCTTGAGTGCCCAGGGATAGGGCGGCAGCTCGGGAGCGGTGGCCACTTTGCGCGGACGGCGCAGCCAGCGCACCAACCACCAGCATAGTAGGGCCACCAGCAGCGCGCCCAGCAGCGCAGCCAGCGCCACCAACAGCGGAATGCCGTGAAGCGACAGAGCGTGGGCATCGCGAATTTCGTCCGGCTTGTCATTCTTGCCAGCCGGCACCCGGTCAATCTGAAAATCCAGTCCGGGCAGTTTCAGCTCTTGGGAAGCTCCATCGCTCTTTAGCTTGAAGCTCAGAGTCGCCTCAGGCAAGTGGAGATTTCCGGTTTCGTAAGCGGCCGCCTTGACACGAAACTCCCAGGTGCGCTGCCCCTGGCTACCGGTCAGTCGGACGGCGGCGGCGTCGCGCACTTCGAATGGCTTGATATCGAATTTTTCTGCCTCGGGAAAGGTAAACTGGGCCTCTTCCGGACCCTGAATGCGATAGACCAGACGCACCGGCTGACCCAGCTCGAAGCGATTCTTCTCGGCCTTAACGGTGATCTGAAAGCCGTCCTGCTTGAGGCTGGCTTCGATGGGAATGGGCTGCTCCGGCGGCCGGGGGGTTTGCGCCCAGACCGGCCACACGAGCAGCAAAAAGAGCAGCATTCTACTACTCGCGCTGCAGAAGTTTGCGTAGCAAACGCCGGAGTTCGCTCTCAGGCGAACTCCAGGCTTCAAGAGCGCCCCCGGCGGAGACGACGCCTTTTCTTCAGCTGGAAGAAACGAGTCAAAGGCTTCTCGACCGACTCGTGGGTAGAAAACTCCGCCCAGTCGACCTGCTTGGCGTCCAGTTCCTGCTTGAGCTTCAACCAGTTCTGTTGCTGTCGATCCACAAAGGCCTGGCGAAAATCGGCGCGCGAAGTATCGATACGAGCAGTTTCGCCGGTCTCAAGATCGCGCACCCGCAAGCGGCCCAGGTCCGGCAGCGATTTTTCCCAGGGATCCACAATCCGAAAAAGCGAAAGGTCGTGACGTTTTTGGGCCCGCGCCAGGGCTTTCGAGAAATCGGGACACATCAAGTCGGACATGACGAAGACAAGCGCCCGCCGCTTGAACATCTGGTTCAAGCCGTCGAGCACGCGGTCGAGCCGGGAGTCGTCGGGATGCGCGGGAGCCGCCAGCACTTCCCCGAGGATACGCATCAGGTGGCGCCGGCCCTTGCGTGGCGGCAGCACGTGTTCGACATCTTTGCAAAAACGCACCATGCCCACTTTATCGCCGTTCTGAAGAGCCGAGAAAGCCAGCATGGCGGCCAGCTCGGCGGCCACGTCGCGCTTGCTGCGCCCCTGGCTCGAGAAGTCCATGGACGCGCTCGAATCGATGACCACCACCATCGACAGCTCGCGCTCCTCGTCGTTGCGCTTGATGAAGGGCCGACCCAGCCGGGCGGTGACGTTCCAGTCCAAACTGCGCACGTCGTCTCCGGGCTGGTACTCGCGGATCTCGGAGAACTCGACTCCCTGGCCCTTGAACAGGCTTTCGTACTGACCGGCAAAGACTTCCTGAACCATGCGCGTGGCCACCACCTCCAGCCGTCGTAAACGCTGGCCGGCGGGTGGCGGGTCGGGAGGGGGGGGCGGCGGCGCGGGACGCAGCCAGGCAAACATCAGGGAACTTCCACCCGATCGAAGATTTCGCGAAGCAGGGTCTCGGAAGTCTTGTCCTCAGCCTCGGCTTCGTAGCTGGGCTGAACGCGATGGCGCAATACGTCATAGCCGATCGACTTGACGTCATCAGGAGTGGCGTGGGCGCGTCCGCGCAAGAATGCGTAGGCGCGCGCCGCCTGGGCCAGACACAAGCTAGCGCGAGGCGATGCGCCACAGGCAATCATGCCCCGCAAGTGAGGCAGACGGAACTTCTCCGGCTCGCGGGTAGAGAAGACCAGATCGAGGATGTAATTCTTGACGCGCGGATCCAGGTAAATTTTGGGCAGCAGGGCGCGCATCTCAGATAGTTGCTGAGTATTGAGAACCGGTTTGGCCTCGGGCATAATCGCCGAAGTCATGCGGTCGATAATCTGAGACTCTTCGTCGCGACTGGGATAGTCGACGCGCACCATG